>VAZH01000653.1 GCA_005884465.1 Alphaproteobacteria bacterium
GCTTACTTCGTGCTCTCCCCGGCGATCGGGCTTGTTTGTCACTGTTGTCTGCGCTTCTTCTCGCAGACTTGACGCCGGCGTCGAGGCGTCAGGACCACACGACTTCGCCATCCGCGTCAGCACCGTTCGTCAACCGCCGAAACGGAAGTTGAGACCGGCGCGCACGACGCTCTTGGTCTCTTTGATATCGACGAATGCGGGGCCCAACCCGGCTAATTGCGGCGTGAAGCCAATCTCGCGGGTGCCGAAATCGTAATAATTATATTCGACGAAGCCGGACAAGAAGTTGGTGAAGGCATATTCACCGCCGATACCGATGGTCCATCCCGACCGTGTCTCACGCGCCGTATAAGCAGTCCCGACTACGATCGTCGTCGCCCAATAATCGTCGCGCTCCCAGGCGCCGCCGCCCTTGACGTAGCCGAGAAAGCGATCCCAGGCGTAGCCGATACGACCGGTGACAGTCGCCAGCGACTTGACCTTGCTGTGATAGGCAACGCCGAACTCGCGCGCGCTGTCATGGCTGCCCTCGGCATCGGTCCAGGCATAGTCGCCCTGGATGCCGATCACAAAGCCGCCAGCAAATTGATAATCGCAACCGGCCTGCACGCCGCCAACCCAGCTATCCGCATCATGTCCGCCGAGCGACTGGCCGAAAAAATCGCCGCCGGGCGTCCGGACAATCCACTCCTTCTGCTCGGCCCACAGGCCGCCCGCATGGCCGCCCACGTAGCAGCCGGTCCAGCTCCAAACCGGGACGACCGGCGGCGGTACCTTATAGACCGGAGCTCGCATGTCGGCCGCGATCGCTGGTGACACCAGCGCCATCAGAACGGCTGTTCCGAGAAGGAATTTCCGCATGATCCCGCCCCCGCGTGATGATGAGGAGGCAGCATGCAACGAGTCGGCATGGAACGCTGTAGCTGATCAGCCACACCGCGTGGATTGTGAAAGGGCCGCGGCAGGTTGATTGGCAATCGCGCCCTTTAAGACGAAAAGTTAATTCCGCTTCGGGTCCAAGAGGCGCACCGGCAGGATCGCACTCCCGGAATTATTCGGCGGCCTCGCGCACATGGCGCGCGGTCCGCGTCTGCATGGTCACGAGTTCTTCGGCGGAGGTCGGATGCAACGCCAAGGTTGCATCGAAATCGGCCTTGGTCGCTTTCATTTTGACCGCAATGCCGAGGACCTGCACCATCTCGGCCGCGCCATCGCCGACGATATGACAGCCGACGACGCGGTCGGTTGAGCCATCGATAACCAGCTTCATCAGCACCCGCGTGTCGCGGCCCGACAGCGTTGCCTTGATCGGCTTGAAGTCAACCTTGTAGATGTCGACGTGGCTGAATTGCGCGCGCGCCTGCGCCTCCGTCAGTCCCACCGTGCCAATCTCGGGCTGGGAAAACACCGCGGTCGGAATATTGACGTGGTCGACCTCGACCGGCCGCTTGCCAAACACCGTATCGGCGAACGCGTGACCCTCGCGGATCGCGACCGGCGTCAGGTTGAGGCGATGGGTGACGTCGCCGATCGCGTAGATATTCGGCACCGACGTGCGCGAGAAGCCATCGACCCCGATGCCGCCATTGTTCGGATTGATGGCGACGCCGGCTTTCTCGAGCCCGAGATTGGCGACGTTGGGATGCCGCCCGATCGCGAACATCACCTGATCGGATGCGATGCTCGAGCCGTTGGACAGATGCGTGGTGAATTCCTTGCCGTGCTTTTCGACCTTGTCGACCGTGCTGCCGGTGATGATGCTGATACCTTCCTTTTCCATCTCGGCGCGGACATGGCTGCGGACATCGTCGTCGAAGCCGCGCAGGATATTCTCGCCGCGATAGATCAGCGTCACGTCCGAACCGAACCCGGCAAAGATACAGGCAAATTCCAGCGCGATGTAACCGCCGCCCTGAATGACGATCCGCTTCGGCAGCGCGTTCAGATGAAACACTTCGTTCGACGAGATCACGTGCTCGATGCCGGGAATGGCAAGCCCGTGATTGGGGGCGCCGCCGGTCGTATCTTGCCCTCACCGCCTCGCCGGTTGCGAGCCGCAGCGTATGTGGGTCCTCGAACGCCGCGCGCGTCTTGACGATGCGGGCGCCGGATTTTTCCACATTGGCGGTATAGGCTGCCTCCAGTCGCGCGATCTCCTTGTCCTTGTTGGCAATGAGGGTCGGCCAGTCGAACGTTGCGGAGGGTATCGTCCAGCCGAAGCCGGCCGCGTCCCCGATCTCGTGATGGATGTGCGAGGCATAAACCAGAAGCTTTTTCGGCACGCAGCCGCGGATCACGCAGGTACCGCCCATCCGGTACTCTTCGGCAAGCATGACGCGCGCACCATGGCCGGCGGCGATCCGGGCGGCGCGCACGCCACCCGAACCTCCACCGATGACGAACAGATCGACGTTGAACTCAGCCATGGTCACCCTGCCCGGATTCTATTTTTGACGCGTTTTCTTCACGCGAACCGGCATCCACTTCGCTCGAA
>VAZH01000009.1 GCA_005884465.1 Alphaproteobacteria bacterium
CGGCCGCAGCCTGCGATACGTCGGCGGCGATCGCGATCGCGCGGCCGCCCATGTCCTTGATCTTCTCTACGACCGTCTCAGCATCATCGGCGCGTTCCCGATAATTGACCGCCACCGCAGCACCGG
This sequence comes from Alphaproteobacteria bacterium, assembly GCA_005884465.1. Taxonomy (GTDB): domain Bacteria; phylum Pseudomonadota; class Alphaproteobacteria; order Rhizobiales; family Xanthobacteraceae; genus Bradyrhizobium. Next base: position 127 of record VAZH01000009.1, read on the forward strand.
CTTCGGAGAACGCGATGGCAATAGCAGCCCCGATGCCACGGGACGCGCCCGTCACCAAGGCAATGTGGCCGGTTAGATCGAGCTTGATGGTCATGATAGAAGTCCCTGTTGGTCGCGGGCCGCGACGAATTAATCCCCATCCAGCTCCGCCAGCCGCTCCGCCTCGGCGATGTCATCCACGGTGTTGGCATTGAAGAAAGGATCGAGTGGCGTGGTTGGCCACGTCACCGTTGCGAGCCGGTAGCGCGCGGTCCAGCGGTCGATCTTTCTGACGTCTTCGACCACCAATGCGTGGCGAAGTTCCTCCCGTAACGCAACGCTCCATAATCCAATCACCGGATGCGACCGCCCGCCGGAAGCCGCGACTGCAAGCTGGGCATTCTGTTCGGCGCGGGCGCGATGCAGACGCGCGACGAGATCGCGCGGCAGGAACGGACAATCCGCGGCCGCACTCAAGACCCATGAAATCTCCGGCCGGTCCGTGGCAACCCAGTCGAGCGCCGCCAAAATGCCCGCGAGCGGGCCCGGAAAATCTGCAACCGTATCGGCGATCACGGGCAGCCCAAATGCCGCGAACCGCGCCGGATCGCCGTTGGCGTTGAGAATGAGCCCGTCGCATTGCGGCTTTAGCCGCGCGATCACCCGTTCGAGGATGGTGCGTCCGGCGATCTGGCGCATTGGCTTGTCGCCGCCACCCATCCGCCGCGCCAGGCCGCCGGCCAGCAGCACGCCGGGGGTCGCCGGCGCGTCCGTTGACGTCGCCGGCGCGTCTTTTGACGTCGCCGGCGCATCTTTTGAAGTCGCCGGAAATTCAGTCGTCACGCTCGGCGCCCTTGCGCTTGTGTCGCGCGGATTCTTCCTCGACGAATCCGAGGTTCTGGTCGTAGACGATGCGCTCCCCGCCCGACAGCGCGATGAAGCGTTTTCCCCGCGTGCGTCCGACCAGCGTCAGTCCGACCTGCCGCGCCAGATCGACGCCCCATGCGGTAAAACCCGAACGCGAAACCAGGATTGGAATTCCCATCCGCACCGTCTTGATCACCATTTCTGAGGTCAGCCGTCCGGTGGTGTAGAGAATCTTGTCGGCGGGATCGACGCCGTGGCGGAACATCCAGCCCGCGATCTTGTCGACGGCGTTGTGGCGGCCGACGTCTTCGGTGTAGCAGACCGGCGCGCCTTCCTTGCACAGCACGCAACCGTGAATCGCGCCGGCCTCGAGATAGAGCGACGGCATGGTATTGATGGCGTGCGTCATCTGGTAGAGCCAGGAGGTGCGCAGCTCTGCCTTGGGCAGCGCGACGCTTTCCACCGCTTCCAGCAGATCGCCGAACGCGGTGCCCTGGGCGCAGCCCGAGGTCTGCGTGCGCTTCTTCAGCTTTTGTTCGAAATTGGTGTGGTGCTCGGTGCGCACGACCACCACCTGCAGGTCGTCGTCATATTCGACCTCGGTGACGACGTCGTCGTATTTCAGCATGTTCTGGTTGAGCAGATAGCCGAGTGCGAGATATTCCGGATAATCGCCGATCGTCATCATGGTGACGATCTCCTGTGCGTTCAGGTACAGCGTCAGCGGCCGCTCCACCGGGACATTGATCTCGACCGCCACGCCAGTCTGATCCGTTCCGGCGACGCGTTCGGTCAGCCGCGGATCGTGCGGATTGGGGACAATCAGAGGGACGGGCGCTTTATCGATCTTCATCGTCATTCGGGAGGCTAGCATGACATTGCCTGTTAGCCGATATAAAGCACCGCAGGACAAAACATAGCCCCGGTTCCGCCGGCGGCTCGGAGAATGAGGATGAAAGTGATTGGCCTCGCCGGGTGGAGCGGCGCCGGCAAGACGACGCTGCTGGCGCGCGTCATCCCGCATTTGCTTGGCCAAGGCCTGCGTGTTTCCGTGATCAAGCATGCCCACCATAGCTTCGATGTGGACGTGCCGGGCAAGGATTCCTGGGTGCACCGGCAGTCCGGCGCCGCTGAAGTGCTGGTATCCTCGGGTAGGAGATGGGCCTTGATGCATGAATTGCGCGGCGCGCCCGAACCGCGGCTGCCGGAATTGCTCAAGAGGATGTCGCCGGTCGATCTGGTGATTGTCGAGGGCTTCAAGTCCGAGCCGCACCGCAAGATCGAGGTGCATCGCGCCGCCAACGGCAAGCCGATGCTATTCCCTGACGATCCCGGCATCGTCGGCATTGCGACCGACGCGGAGCTGAAAACCACGCTTCCCGTCGCCCATCTCGATGACATCCCCGCCATCGCCGCTATGATGCAGAAATTCGCGCTATCGATCGAAGACGTGCTGGCGCGAAGCGCGACCGAAAGCTGAGAAGTCAAGATGGCGCAGTTGTCCGACGATTGCTTTGCCTTTGGCGGGCCGATGATGTCGGTCGATGAAGCCGTCGGAATCATCGCCGCACGGGTGACGCCGGTGGGTGAGGTTGAGACCGTCTCGCTCGCGCAGGCCGATGGGCGCATTCTCGCAAGCGAGATTTCCGCACCCCTGCCGCTGCCGCCTTTCACCAATTCCGCCGTCGATGGTTATGCCGTGCGCAGCGGTGACCTTCCGCCGCAGGGCGAGCAGGCTTTTCCGGTGACCGGACGCATTCAGGCCGGCGCATTGGCGCGAGAGTCCGCCAGGCCGGGCCACGCCATCAGGATTTTCACGGGCGCGCCGATGCCTGAGGGCGCCGACACCGTGTTCATGCAGGAGGACGTGCGCGTCGATGAGGCCGGCAAGGTCGTCCTGCCGGCGGGCCTGAAACCCGGCGCCAACGTGCGCCCCGCGGGCGAGGACATTTCTGCCGGCCATTCCGCGCTCAAGGCGGGCCAGCGGCTGCGGCCACAGGACATCGCGCTGGCGGCCGCGTTCGGCCTGACCGAGGTCGAGGTGCGCCGGCGCATCCGCGTCGCGGTGTTCTCGACCGGCAACGAGCTGGTATCGCCGGGAGCGCCGCGCGCAGCCGCGCAATTGTTCGACTCCAACCGCTTCATGCTGATGGCGATGTTCTCCCGGCTTGGCTGCGAGGTCAGCGATCTCGGCATCTTGCGCGACGATCGTGCTTCGCTGGCTAGCGGCCTGAAGCAGGTCGCCGCTGCCCACGACCTGATCCTGACCACCGGTGGCGTTTCGACCGGCGAAGAGGACCACGTCAAAGCCGGTGTCGAAGACGTCGGCACGCTGGTGCTGTGGCGGATGGCGATCAAGCCGGGCCGTCCCGTCGCCATGGGCATTATCGGCGGCACGCCGTTCATCGGATTGCCGGGAAATCCGGTGGCGAGTTTTGTCACCTTTGTCCATGTGGTGCGGCCGACGGTTCTGGCGCTGGCGGGCGCTATGCAGCAGCCGCTCGTTCCGATGCCGGTCCGCGCCGCCTTTACTTACAAGAAGAAGATCGCCCGCCGCGAATATGTCCGGGTCAATCTGCACAAGGCGGCCGACGGCGTGCTCGAAGTGACAAAATTTCCGCGCGAGGGCGCGGGGCTTTTGTCATCGCTGGTCGATACCGACGGGCTGGTCGAGCTTGGCGAAGAAATCACGCAGGTTCAACCCGGCCAGACCGTTGGGTTTTTGTCATATGCGAGCCTGATCTGAAGCGCGGTGGTTCGGCGATGTCCGTTGACGAGGTGAGTCGGGTTCGCCATGTATGGGCGCATGGCCACGACAAAACTCGATCTCACCGGTCTCAAATGTCCGTTACCTGCATTGAAGACGCGCAAGGCGCTGAAGACACTCACACCGGGCGCCTTGTTGGAAGTGCACTGCACGGATCCGCTGTCGGTGATCGATATCCCGAACCTGATCCGGGAAACCGGCGATAAGGTCGAGATCACCGAACGCGCCGAGCGCCGGTTCGTGTTTCTGATCGAAAAGACTGACGCCGGGGCGTGATGCCCGTTCAGCGGGGCTCCGGCTTCCCTGGGATTGGCGGCTTCAAAGGGAAGCACGCACGAACTCCGCCCTTGGATGCCGTGGAACCACCCGGGGCGCGGGTCACTTTTTCCTTGGCATGTGGTATGCCACGGATTAGGATTACCTATGCCGGGCATTAGAAAATGAGATGTTTCAATGAGCCATGACGCGCAAAAGGTCCGCTCGTTCGAACATCCGGGCGAGGGGCGAAAACGGGCCAAATCGACCCCCAAGGGCCGCCAGGTCGATCCGCAAGCCGCTGAAGAGATTGCTCTTTTGCTCGGCGACCGGCCGCGGCGGCGTGACCTCTTGATCGAGCATCTGCATCTCATCCAGGACACCTGGAAGCAGATTTCCGCAAGCCACCTCGTAGCCCTGGCCGACGAGATGAGGCTTTCCTTCGCGGAGGTGTTCGAGACCGCGACCTTTTACGCGCATTTCGACGTCGTGAAGGAAGGCGAGGCCAACATCCCGCCGCTGACCATTCGCGTCTGCGATTCGCTGACCTGCGCGATGCTGGGCGGAGAAAAATTGCTGCATGAATTGCAGACCACTGTCGGCCCCGGCATTCGCGTGGTGCGCGCGCCCTGCGTCGGCCGCTGCGACACCGCGCCCGCCGCCGAGGTCGGTCATCACTTTGTCGATCGCGCCAGTGTCGCGAGCGTGCTTGCAGGCGCAAAGGGCGGCGATACCCACGCGCATTTGCCCGACTATATCGACTACGACGCCTATGTCGCCGGCGGCGGCTACACGCTGTTGAAGCGGTTGCGCTCGGGCGAATTGAAACAGGAAGATCTCTTGAAGGCGCTCGACGATGCCAGTCTGCGCGGTCTCGGCGGCGCCGGTTTTCCGGCGGGACGCAAATGGCGCGCGGTGCTGGGCGAGCCTGGGCCGCGGCTGATGGCGGTCAACGGCGATGAGGGCGAGCCCGGAACGTTCAAGGATCGCTATTATCTCGAAACCGATCCGCACCGTTTTCTCGAGGGCACGCTGATCGGCGCCCATGTCGTGGAAGCGCCCGAGGTCTACATCTACATCCGCGACGAATATCCGGCCTCGCGCGAAATTCTGGAGCGCGAAATCGCAAAACTGCCGCCCGGCGGTCCGGTGCTGCACATGCGCCGCGGCGCCGGCGCCTATATCTGCGGCGAGGAATCCTCGCTGCTGGAAAGCATCGAAGGCAAGCGCGGATTGCCGCGGCACAAGCCGCCGTATCCGTTCCAGGTCGGGCTGTTCGGATTGCCGACGCTGATCAACAATGTCGAGACGCTGTGGTGGGTGCGCGACATCGTCGAAAAAGGCGCGGACTGGTGGAAAAGCCACGGCCGCCATGATCGTCAGGGCCTGCGCAGCTATTCGGTCTCGGGGCGTGTCAAGAATCCCGGCATGAAGCTGGCGCCCGCCGGCATTACGGTACGCGAATTGATCGATGAGTTCTGCGGCGGCATGGCGGACGGACACAAATTCCACGCCTACCTGCCGGGCGGCGCCTCTGGCGGCATCCTGCCGGCATCGATGGACGACATCCCGCTCGATTTCGGCACGCTGGAAAAATACGGCTGCTTCATCGGCTCGGCCGCGATCATCATCCTGTCCGCGCAGGACAGCGTGAAAGCCGCGGCACTCAATCTGATGCGCTTCTTCGAGGACGAAAGCTGCGGCCAGTGCACGCCCTGCCGGGTCGGCACCCAGAAGGCGGCGCTGTTGATGGAAAAGCCGGTCTGGAACCGCGAGCTGCTCGACGAGCTCAGTCAGGTCATGCGCGATGCATCGATCTGCGGCCTCGGCCAGGCGGCCTCGAATCCGCTCACCACAGTCATTAAATATTTCCCTGAAGAATTCGTGCCCAAAGAGGCCGCGGAATGACAAAAATCCAGTTCGAACTCGATGGCCAGCAGGTCGAGGCCATCAACGGCGAAACCATCTGGCAAGTCGCAAAGCGCCAGGGCCGCGAAATTCCGCATCTGTGCTATTCGCCCGAACCGGACTACCGGCCCGACGGCAATTGCCGCGCCTGCATGGTGGAGATCGAGGGCGAGCGCGTGCTGGCGGCCTCCTGCAAGCGCACGCCGAGCGTCGGCATGAAGGTGAAATCGGCCAGCGCGCGGGCGGTCGCGGCGCAGAAAATGGTGATGGAGCTTCTGGTCGCCGACCAGCCGGCGCGCGAAACGTCGCACGATCCCGATTCGAAATTCTGGCACTGGGCCGAGAAGGTCGAGGTGACCGAAAGCCGTTTTCCGGCGGCCGAGCGCTGGCATGGCGATGCCAGCCATCCGGCGATGCGCGTCAATCTCGACGCCTGTATCCAATGCGGGCTGTGCGTGCGCGCCTGCCGCGAGGTCCAGGTCAATGACGTGATCGGCATGGCCTATCGCAATCACGGCTCCAAGATCGTGTTCGATTTCGACGATCCGATGGGGGAATCAACCTGCGTCGCCTGCGGCGAATGCGTGCAGGCCTGTCCGACCGGGGCGCTGATGCCCTCGGTGATGCTCGATGACAACCAGACCCGCGTCACCTATCCGGACAAGAAGGTCGATTCGCTCTGCCCGTTCTGCGGCGTCGGCTGTCAGGTCACCTATCAGGTCAAGGACGACAAGGTGATCTACGCCGAGGGCCGCGACGGCCCGGCTAACCACAACCGGCTTTGCGTCAAGGGCCGCTTCGGCTTCGACTATATCCACCACCCGCATCGCCTTACAAAACCGCTGGTGCGGCTGCCGAACGCGAAGAAGGACGCTAACGACCAGGTCGACCCGGCCAATCCGTTCACGCATTTCCGCGAAGCCTCCTGGGAGGAAGCGCTCGACGTCGCCGCCGAGGGTCTCGTCAAGATCCGTGATCAGAAGGGCGTCAAGGCGCTCGCCGGATTCGGCTCCGCCAAGGGCTCGAACGAGGAAGCCTACCTGTTCCAGAAGCTGGTGCGAACCGGTTTTGGCTCCAACAATGTCGACCACTGTACGCGGCTGTGCCACGCCTCATCGGTCGCGGCGTTGATGGAAGGCCTGAACTCCGGCGCGGTATCGGCGCCGTTTGCAG
>VAZH01000010.1 GCA_005884465.1 Alphaproteobacteria bacterium
AAGGCTGCTCTCGCACCTGCTCAACGTTACCACCCAAGCGCTGGACGTCGGCGCGCTGACGCCGCCGCTGTGGGGTTTTGAAGAGCGCGAAAAGCTCATGGTATTCTATGAGCGCGCCTCGGGCGCTCGCATGCATGCCAACTATTTCCGGGTCGGCGGCGTGCATCAGGATTTGCCGCCCCAGCTAGTCGATGACATCTGGGCGTTCTGCGATCCCTTCCTCAGGGTATGCGACGACCTTGAGGGTCTGTTGACTGAAAATCGCATTTTCAAGCAACGCAACGTCGACATCGGGGTGGTCAAGCTCGCCGACGCCTGGGCCTGGGGCTTTTCGGGCGTGATGGTGCGCGGCTCCGGCGCGGCTTGGGATCTGCGCAAGGCACAGCCTTACGAATGCTACCCAGAGTTTGATTTCGATATCCCCGTCGGCAAGCATGGCGACTGTTACGATCGCTACCTCGTGCGCATGGAGGAGATGCGCCAGTCGGTACGCATTATGAGACAATGCATCGAAAAGCTTCGAGCCGCCGAGGGACAGGGTCCCGTCGCCACGCAAGACCACAAGATTTTTCCACCACGACGTGGCGAAATGAAGCGTTCGATGGAGGCAATCATCGAGCATTTCAAGCTCTATACCGAAGGGCACCATGTTCCGGCCGGCGAGGTGTATGCGGCAGTCGAAGCACCCAAAGGGGAATTCGGTGTCTATCTGGTCTCCGACGGGACCAACCGGCCCTACAAGTGCAAGATCCGCGCGCCCTCCTTCGCGCATCTTTCGGCTATGGACTTTCTGACACGCGGCCACATGCTGGCCGACGTTTCCGCAATCATCGGATCGCTCGATATCGTGTTCGGCGAGATCGATCGATGAGCTGCGGTGGAGACTGCAGATTCGCAGGAAACCTCCGGGATCGTTTCGCGGAGGCGTTCCGCCGCAAGATTTCCAGATTTTGACAAGGGAGTAGTTGCATGCCCCGCATTACCAAAGACAATCAGACGGTCACGCAGGTCACCTTCATCGAAGTCGAGCCGGAAAAGCAGCCCGAAGCGCTATCGTTGATGACGGAGCGGGCGCATTTCATGGCGCGCCAGCCCGGCTTTATCTCGATCAGCCTGCACCGAAGCCTCGACGGGCGGCGCATCGTCAACTACCTCCAATGGCAAAATCGCGAACTCCTGCAGGCGGCGCATAAGTCGCCGGAGTTTCGCAAGGCCTGGCGCAAGTTCGACGATTTGACCGATCAAATCGATCCGCATCTTTATGAAGTCACCGAGGTCATCGAAGGTGCTCGGTGAGCAGCTTCCGCTTGCATCGAGATTCCGGCAGCGGCAGCATGCACCGCCGGCGCTGCTCCGCTTCAAGCGAAACTGCGCAATCGCGGCAATCCCCGAGGCTTACGCGGATGAGGTGTGAGAACCGCCTGGCTCGGTCACGCCGCCCAAAGCGCCGCCGGTGGCCGCCGGATCGTACTTCATTGCGGCATCAGCCAACGAGAAAATACCCACGAGGCGCTTGTTTCGATTGACGACTGGCAGCCGCCTGACCTGCATATCGCTCATGCTTTGAATGGCGTCCTCGATGCTATCGTCTTCAAAGCAATATTTGACGTCCTCAGTCATGGCGTCGCGCACGCGCGATTGTCCGTCTCTGCCGAGCGCGACGGCGCGCGCGACGATATCGCGATCGGTGATCATTCCGACCAGACGATCATTCTCCCCGACAGGCAGGAAGCCAAGGTCTTCCATCGCCATGCGTTTGGCGATTTCTTCCAGCGTGTCGTTCGGGCTGGCGAGCTGGACGTTGCGGCTCATGACATCAGCCACCTTCGTCGATCCATCTCCGTGCTTGACCCGATGAATGCCGGCATTTGGCGGCCAGAGCATTCTGATGTTTTCGGGCAGCGCATGGCGCACCTTTGCCGTCTCGGCCTCGGCGATATGACGCTGGATGATAGAGAACACGGCCCTGATGGCTCTCTCGGGATCCATAGGCTTTCCCCCGCCTGCGAGGCCGTCCGCGACGCGAGCTACGAACTCCTCGCGCGAACGCATCGGGTCCGGCTGAATGGCCGGACGATATTGCTCGTAAAAAGCGCCCCGAACCACCAGGGGCAGCTGGGCGGCAAGGTGGGCCGCGTCCTCACCTGTGAGCCGGTCGCGCAAAGCCCGAAGAACCACACCGAGGGCTCGCCACGCCATTCGACGGTCCACTCCGATTTCCTTTGAAATCTCCTTGAGCCAGAGATTGGTCGCATGGATCGATCTGTCGAAAGTTTCAAGGCCATTCGCGCTCATGTCTAGCTCCGCCGGCTGAAAGCCCCCTTTGGGGCGGAACGGACGTACGCCCCATGGGTTCCTATCCATGTCTCAGATTTTCGCCGGACGTTTCCGAACCGGGGGAACCGTATCGCTTGATCGAACGGCGTCTAGGGGACCGCTTTCCGCGATGCAGCGTTAATGTGAGATGTCGCAGGGCGAAAAGTTTGTGATTTATGGAGGATGATCATGCCAGAGCGAAAAACAGTGGAGAAGGCCCGGAAGGACAAGCGCGAGGGCAAGGCGCCCACAACGCAAGCCGGCGAATTTGTGCATGAGGAGATCCGAAAGGTTCGCCGCGGCGAGCACGGGGCGAGATCGCCGCAGCAGGCGATTGCAATCGGCCTGTCCAAGGCCAGGCGTGCGGGCGTTGCTCTCCGCCCGCCGGGGAAAGGCAAGGCCAAGGCGAGGACTCGCAAAAGCGCCGAATACGCTTATGAGGCGGGGCAAGGCAAGCGGAAGCCTCGCCGTCGGCCGCGCGTCTCGCGCGCGGTGTCGCGGGCGCTGAAGCGCGAACCGCGCAGCACGGCCTCGCGCACGGCGCTCTCCAAGCAAGCGCGACGCGCGGCCTCGCGCCGCCCCGCGTCCGCTCGTTCCGCCGCCGCCCGAAAGGCCGCGCGAACCAAGGGCGCCGCGAGCCGCTCGGCCGCAGCCAAGAAAGCAGCTCGGACCAGGACGCGTCGCCGACGATAGCGCCCGCTGGCCGAAGTCAAGGACCTAGGTTTTATCTCTTCCGTGCACCTGCGCCGGTGGCGCGGTCGCTTCCACCGCGGTGAAGTTTTCCAGAATGCGGTAGCTGTGCTCGGAATCCGCTGGAACCAGCCAGGAATCGCCGGGCTCCAGCTTGACGGTCTGCTGCTCGACCGTCAGCTCCGCCCGGCCGGAGATGACGTATCCCACCGTCTCATAAGGGCGCCGAACGGCTTCCTTGGATTGAGGCGGTTCGTCCTTCCACAACCGCATCGAAACTCGCTTGCCCGAGGCCAGGTAGATTTGCCCCATTTCGCCCTTGGGCGCCGAGCCGCTAGTTATCTTCTTAACAGTGCTGTCGGCCATGGGTCACCTCATCCTGCATTCGTTTGCGAGAGGGCGCGGGCTCTCCGGCTGGATTTGGATTCGAAGGGTTGAACTCCAGCGTGCGGGCGATGTTCCGATCAAAAGCCCGTCGTCTCGGAGCGATCCATCCATATCGAGGATCAGTCGGGCAAAGCTAATTGGCTGGCGCCGATAGCGTTTCAGACTGATACGGCCGTATGTCCTCGTGCCCGCAAGAGAGGCATTTATAATCGATCGAGCTAAATCCAGCTGCGGGGTCGGCGTAGCGGAGGCGCTGAATAGCCATTGGCCTGGAACATCGCCCGCAGAACACGTCCGCGAGTGCGACCCGCCTAAAATCATCAATCGGTTCCATGCGCCGCCCTCCTCGCCCTACGAGGGTATCCTAATTGGTCCGCCCGACCATCAAGTTCAGGTACATTCGAGCCTGATCGTCGCCAAATGATGGCGCCCATCATTGCCTTTATCACGATGGCTTCATGACGGTTGTGGTCCGCATCACATGTCTAGGGCTGGTTAGCGTTCAAAAGCTCGATATAACGCGCGGCGGATCGTTCGACCGCGTGCGCGCCGCCTGTCGCCACCTGGCGTCCGGGAAAGGCGCCGTAAATCCGATCGAACCGCCATGGGGCCAGCGTGTCGGCGATACGGCGCACTGTCGCCGCCGACAGTGGCATCATATTGGGATAGCTCCAAAGGAATGAAACCCGGCCGAGGTCGGCTGCCACCTGCACAATATCGCCGCTCAAGATCGCGCCACGTCCCTCGGCACCGTCAGCCCAGTGAAGCACGCTGCCGCCAGGAAAGTGGCCGCCGAGCCTGAGCAGCGTCACACCCTGCGCGATTTCCAGCGTCTCGCCATGCCAATGGCGGATCGCCGGATCGGGACGCATGATCCAGTCGGCGTCGGCGGCGTGGAGATGAACGGGACAATCAAAGGCCCGTGCCCAATCCTGCATGCGCGTATAATAATGCGGGTGCGAGATCGCGATCGCGCGCAGGCCGCCCAACCCGCCAATAAGCGAGACGGTCGCATCATCCAGCAAGCTGATACAGTCCCACAGGACATTGCCTTGCGGAGTCCGCAGCAGCAGCGCGCGCTGGCCGATACCGAATTGCGGATGAGTATGGATTTCGAACAGGTCCCCTTCCAGCTGCTGCCAGGCGTTGACGTGCCCGCCAGCAAGCTTCTCCGGGATGGTCCAAACCTGCCCGCCGCGCGGCACGAACTGGCGTTCATCCTCGCAGATGAGGCAACGCGACGGCGGCTCGGCTGCATCGGGATATGAGGTGCCACAAGCACAACAGATTTGGATCGGCATCGAACAGCTCTTCATCACTGGCGCAGGCAAGCCACGGCTTGGGAAACATGTTGCCGCATAAAGGAATACAACATCGCGTCTCCAGGAACCAAGGTGGAGCCACGCCGTTGGCCCGGATGGCACGTCATGTAAGGAACCGCGAAAAAGATCGCCGGCCGAAACCGGACCAGGAGCCGCCGCTTGCCGGTCCCCATGCCAAGCCGGAGCTGACGGACAAGGACAAAACCGCTGGCACCGGGATGCTTCCGGAACCCGACGAAGCAGAAAAAGATGTCGAAGGTCCTTCGGGATGAGGCGGACGAGCCCGAGCGCCCAGTCGATTTGAGCGCTCGGGCCGGCAAGGCGAGGCAATCAACTCCTGGCGTTGATCGGGATGCGCCGGACGTTGTCCTTTGCGTTGCTGGATTTAGGAAGCGCGACGGTCAGCACGCCGTTTTTGAAGGAGGCGGATGCTTTGTTCTCATCGACGCCCTCCAGCGGTATTCGCCGTTCGAACCGGCCAAAATACCGTTCACTGAAGCGACGATCCTTATCTTCCGTTTCCGATTTCTTTTCGCCAGAAATCGAAAGCACCCCGTTGGCGATATTCAGGCTGACGTCCTTTTCCTCCAGTCCCGGCAACTCGGCGGTGATGCGCACCTCCTTGTCGGTCTCGTCGATTTCGATCTGCGGCCAGCTCAGTCCCTCGAAGGCTCGGGCTGATCCAAACGGCGCGAGGTCAAAGCCTCGAAATACGTCGTCGAACATACGATTCATTTCGCGATGCAGCGCCAGGAACGGATGAACGTAGGCGCTCCGTTGCACGATGTTGCGGCCCTGGTTGTTCCAGGGAATGAGATCTCTGAAAGCCATGGTGTTCTCCTTTCAATCAGGCGGTCTTCCGCCCACCGATGGCGGCGCGGAAGGGAATTTGGCAGCTGGTAGATGAGAAGTTGCGCCCGTCAGGCAGCGGGAATCGACCTCAAGCCTTCGCTGACAAACAGGCGATAAAGTCCGAAGCGGCGATATCGCCAGCATCGGCCTTGCGTCGCTACGGCCACGGGGATGGAAAATCACAGGTTCTCATAGCCAAATCCTCCATTGAGCAAGATGGGTACGAGCATGCGCCGGACACCTGCGGCGCCGGTCTCATCCGGGCCCTCAACGGCGCCCGACCGCCTCAGGGCGGTAAGAAAAAATTAGAAAAGCGCCGTTTGGTTTCAAGCTCCTACGGAAAATTTTTTATCCGCTGCCTCAGGCACCCTCTGGCCACAGCTCCGGCAATTCCGCCGTCTTGACGAGTTCGATCTGCTCGGAAAAGCGAGTGCGATAGAGCGTCATCAGGGCATCGTGGCCAGCGTCCGATGAACTGCACAAGGCGTCCTCCACGAGGACGACGCGATAGCCGAGATCGACCGCATCGAGCACGGTCGCAAGCACGCAGACGTCTGTTTCTGCGCCAGTGACTACAAGCGTGCCGATGCCCTTTTCCGACAGGAATGATGCCAGCAGCGATTCGTGAAACCCCGAATAGGCCGGCTTGTCGATGATTTCGGCTGGAGGGGCAAACCGCCGCAACGCCGGAACGAGGTCCAATTCCGAGGCGGGAAGCTCGGCGCGGGTAGCGCGGTGCCATTTCTGGAAATAGCGGCGCCAGCGCCCGCGCCGGTCGTCGGCATGGACAGGCGTTATGAACCTTGTGAAGACCGTGCGCGCCGGATGCCGCGCGGCAATCTCCACAATCAGCGGCAATACGCGTTCCATCCAGGGCGTCTCCCAGATGCCGCCGGGCGCGAAGATGTTTTGCATGTCGATCGACAGGTGCACGGCCTCGGCAATTGGTTCAATCCGGGCAGCAACTGCCATGGACCTGGGTTCCGATTTGGGTGAGCCCCGATTGCGACTTTCCACTTAGCACCGACCGACGCAGCGCGACGCATCGACCAGGCTTCCAATTAAAAACCCCGCCATCCACCGAAGTGAATGACGAGGCTTCGAGCTTTCACTTCTTTCTGGATTTCTCGTTTCAGAAGCTACTAGCTCTGAACCGCCAACGCCGAACCTGCCCGTTCGTTCCAGATTCTCTTAATATGTCTTGCGGATTTGATTTGACCCGTCCAACCGAATTCGACCTTGTCCGCTACCACCCGCTGTTCCTGGAACCAAGGTCCCGGCTTGATTTGCTGAACCTCTGATCCCGCCTTACATTCCTGCAGCGCAAAAACCGAATCGAACAATTATGGCACGACGAACAGGCAGCGCCGATCTTCCGCTTCACGGCGGGCGTGTTCCGCCTTGGCTGGCTGAACGCATGGCCTTGCTTGGCGCCATTATCTGCCAGGCTGTCGTCCATCATTACGGCCGCGACGAATTCCTGCAGCGGCTATCGCATCCGTTCTGGTTTCAGTCGTTCGGCGCGGTGATGGGAATGGACTGGCATTCCTCCGGCATTACCACCAGCGTCATCGGCGCCTTGAAGCGCGGCCTTGCGCCGCTTCAGGGCGAGCTCGGCATTCACGTCTGCGGCGGACGCGGCAAGCATTCCCGGCGCACGCCCGAGGAGCTCAAGGGACTAAGCGAGAGGTTCGGATTTGACGGTCAGGCGCTGATCCGCGCCAGCCGTCTGGTGGCGAAGGTCGACAGCGCCGCCGTGCAGGATGGTTTTGATCTGTATCTGCACGGCTTCTTCGTCACCGACGACGGCAAATGGACGGTGGTGCAGCAGGGCATGAACGGCGACAAGCGCCAGGCCCGGCGCTACCACTGGCATTCCGACGGCCTCAAAAGCTTCGTGGATGAGCCGCACAGCGCCATCGACGGGCCGGCCCAGGGCGAAATCATCAATCTTACCGATCACCGCGCCGAAAATTCCCGGCATGCTCAGCTCGATCTCTTGAGCGCGCTTGGACCGGACGGCATCGCCCGCGAATATGCAACTTTCTCCAAGCAGCCTGCCACCCAGCCGGAGCTGCCGCATCTGGTCATGCCGGCGCATCACGATGTGCGCTCGAGCGA
>VAZH01000011.1 GCA_005884465.1 Alphaproteobacteria bacterium
CGTCGTCACCGAGGTCGATCCGAAGAGTGCGGCGGCAGAGCGTGGCTTCAAGGAAGGCGACGTGATTCTCGAAGTCGCCGGCAAGAACGTTACCAGTGCCGGCGACGTGCGCGAAGCGCTCGATGCCGCGCGCACCGACAACAAGAACAGCGTTCTGATGCGCGTCAAGAGCGGCGGGTCGTCGCGCTTCGTCGCGATACCCCTGGCGAAGGGCTAGAGCATCGAACGTTCCAGAGCATGACCTAAGGAAAGCGGAGCCCGATTTTCGAAAAGATCATGCCCAAATACAGATGAGGTCATGGTCCAGTTAGATCCAATCGGATCATGATCGAGAGGGATGGAGGGTGTCGCCGGCATTAGTCGCCCCCGCCGACGGCTCTTTCCGGGGGGCGGGTCAAAAAGCCCGCTCCCTTCAGTTGCCTTCCGATGGAATTACGCCCCCCTCCGTCGGAAGGTTCAAAGGGCGGTGAGGTTCCCCCAGCTTCACCGCCCGCTTTTTTTCGCTTGTCCGAGAGATGTCGGGTCGCCTTGCATGAGGATGTCGACCGCGCCATGGTGATAGAAAGCTCGCCCCTTGACCGCAACCGACCCCAACAATATGCGCCTCTTGATCATCGAAGACGACCGCGAGTCCGCCGACTATTTGGTGAAGGCGTTTCGCGAAGTCGGTCACGTCGCCGATCTCGCCACCGATGGCGAGGAAGGCTTGGCGCTCGCCGAAAACGGTGACTACGACGTGCTGGTGGTCGACCGGATGCTGCCGAAACGCGACGGCCTGTCGCTGATCGGCAGCCTGCGCGACAAGGGCAATCGCACGCCGGTGCTGATTCTCTCGGCGCTCGGACAGGTCGACGACCGCATCAAAGGTTTGCGCGCCGGCGGCGACGATTACCTGCCAAAACCCTATTCATTCGCCGAGCTGCTCGCGCGGGTCGAAGTGCTGTCGCGCCGCCGCGGCGGCCCCGCCGAGGAGACCACCTATCGCGTCGGCGATCTCGAACTCGACCGTCTTTCGCATCGGGTGGTGCGCGGCAAGGACGAATTGACGCTGCAGCCGCGCGAGTTCCGGCTGCTGGAATATCTGATGAAGCATGCGGGGCAGGTGGTGACGCGAACGATGCTCCTGGAAAACGTCTGGGACTACCATTTCGATCCGCAGACCAATGTCATCGACGTGCATATTTCGCGGCTGCGCTCCAAGATCGACAAGGGCTTCGAGCGGCCGCTGCTTCATACGATTCGCGGCGCGGGGTACATGATCCGTGACGGCATTCGGTAAGCTGATCCGAACCACGGCGTTCCGGCTGACGCTGGTATATCTGTTTTTGTTTGCGCTGTTTGCCGCGTCGCTGCTTGGCTATTTCGCCTGGAACACGCGCCGGCTGATTACCGAGCAGATCACTTCCACGGTGAACGCGGAAACCGGCGAGATCAGCGAGATCTTCGGGCGGCGCGGACTGCGCGGACTGGTTTTCACGCTCGAGAACCGCGCGCTGCGGCCGGGCTCCAATCTCTACCTTGTGACCGCGCCGGCGGGACAGGCGCTCGCCGGCAATGTCGGCTCGCTGGCACCGGGCGTGATGGCGAAATCGGGCTGGTCCGAAACCGCCTACCGGCGGCTTGACGAGCAGGACGCCACCGATCATCGCGCATTGGTGCGCGTCACCGAACTCCCCGGCGGCTTCCGCCTCCTGATCGGGCGCGATCTGGACGAACGGCGGCGGCTGTTTGGCATTGTCGCGAATGCGGCGCAATGGTCGCTGTTGATCGTGATCGTGCTTGGCCTCGGCGGCGGTATCTTTGTTGCGCGGCGCGTGTTGCGGCGGATCGATGCGATGACCGGCACCACGCAGCGCATCATGGCGGGCGATCTGAGCGGGCGGCTGCCGGTCGGGCGCAGCGGCGACGAACTCGACCGTCTGGCGGAAAATCTCAACGCCATGCTGGAGCGCATCGAAGCCCTGATGGTCGGACTGAAGGAAGTTTCCGACAACATCGCCCACGATTTGAAGACGCCGCTGACGCGGTTGCGCAATCGCGCCGAGGAGGCGCTGGCGAGATCCGGCAGCGAGGCCGAATATCGCAGCGCGCTGGAACGAACCATCGAGGAATCCGATGGCCTGATCCGGACCTTCAATGCGCTGTTGATGATCGCGCGCGCCGAATCCGGACAGGCGCGCGGCAATATGGACGACTTCGATGCGGCCGACGTCGCCAATGGCATTCAAGAACTCTACGAGCCGCTCGCGGAAGACGACGGCATGACCTTGCGGGTCAAGACTGCGCCGACGCGCCTTCACGGCAACCGCGAATTGATCAGCCAGGCGCTGGCGAACCTCGTCGAGAATGCGATCAAATACGGCAAGCCGATGCCGGCCGCGCAGCCGCTGAGCGCCGGAGCGGTCGCCGGGACCGAAAGCAAGGTGATTTTGATCGAGGCCCGTCGCGACGGCGATCAGGTGCTGCTCAGCGTCACCGACCATGGGCCGGGAATTCCCGAAGCCGATCGCAAACACGCGGTGGAACGATTTGTCAGGCTCGAAGCCAGCCGCACCCAGCCCGGTTCCGGCCTTGGATTGAGCCTGGCGTCGGCGGTTGCGACGCTGCATGGTGGTGAACTCAGGCTCGCTGATGCTCACCCCGGCCTCACCGCGACGCTGGCGATCCCGGCGCCGGTCGGCATCAGCGACAGGCTTGCGGCTCAAACGCCCGATGTGCCACAGAAGGTGGCATGACCGCATCCGCGAAGGGCGACGCGGACCAATGTCTGGCCGCGCGCTTCGTGGACGGACCGCATGTGTCCGTTCCTGACAAGGCCGAGCAGCGACTGGCAGACTGGCTGACCGATCTCGCATCGGAGCAGGCGGCGGCCATCGATGGGCTCATCGCCCGGTTCCCCCTCGCCAAAACCATTCTTCTCGGCATCGCGGAAGCCTCTCCCTATTTGTTTGATCTTGTTCGCGCCGATGGCGCGCGCACGATGCGGTTGCTCGAAAGCGACCCGGAGGCGCATCTGGCGCGCTTGATCGACAACACCTGCCGCGACGTCTCGTCTGCATCAGGCGAAGCCGACGTGATGGCGTCGCTCCGCCGCATGAAATCGGAAGCAGCCCTGCTGATCGCGCTGTGCGACATTGGCGGGGTCTGGCCGGTGATGCGGGTAACGGCAGCGCTGACCGATCTGGCGATCGCCTCGGTTCAATCGGCGTTGCGCCATGTGTTGCGGCGGGAAGCTGCGCGAGGCAGGCTGTTGCCGCCGAACTTCGATTCCCCTGAGGACAACAGCGGTCTGATCGTACTCGCCATGGGCAAGATGGGCGCTGGCGAGCTGAATTATTCCAGCGACATCGATCTGATCGTATTTTTCGATCCCAACGCGGCGACGCTGGCACCCGATATCGAGCCGCAGCCGTTCTTTGTGCGCGTGACGCAGGCGTTGTCGCGGCTGTTGCAGCAGCGCACCGGCGACGGCTACGTGTTTCGCGTCGACCTGCGGCTGCGGCCTGATCCGTCCTCGACGCAGGTGGCCATTTCGACCGATGCGGCGCTGCATTATTACGAGCGGGAAGGGCGCACCTGGGAACGCGCGGCCATGATCAAGGCGCGGCCCTGCGCCGGCGACGCAAACGCCGGGGAGGCGGTGATCGCGGAAATCGCGCCGTTCGTCTGGCGCAAGCACCTGGATTTCGCGGCACTCGCCGACGTGCACGACATGAAGCGACAGATGCAGACGTTTCGCGGGCAAAGCGAGATCGCGGTCGAGGGCCACAATGTCAAGGTCGGCCTCGGTGGTATCCGCGAAATCGAGTTTTTTGCGCAGACCCAGCAATTGATCGCCGGCGGCCGGAACCCCGAATTGCGGGTGCGGCCGACGCTCGAAGCGCTCGATGTGCTGGCATCAAGCAACTGGATCACCTTCGAGGCGCGGGACGAACTGACTGCGGCCTATCTGTTCTTGCGGCGGGTCGAACACCGGCTGCAGATGGTAGCGGACGAGCAGACCCATACGCTGCCTGACGAGATCGAGGCGGTGGAGCGTTTTGCCTGTTTTCTCGGTTACGAGAGCCGCGCCGCCTTCGCCAAGGATCTGCTCGGCCATCTCAATGTCGTTCAGGCGCATTACGGCAAGCTGTTCGAAGGCGATCCTACCGGCACGGCAAAACTGCCCGCGGTCGATTACAGCGCGGGTCCGGAGGATCCGCGCCTGCTTGAACATCTGGTGACGCTCGGCTTCAAGAAGCCGATCATGGTGGCGAAGACCGTGCAGCAATGGATGCGGGGTCAGTATCGCGCGTTCAGGAGGGCGTCGACGCGCAACGCCTTTGTCGAGTTCGTTCCCGCACTGATTGCGGGCCTTGCAAAGGCTGAGGAGCCCGACGACGCGGTGGCGGCCTTCGACCGCTTCCTGCAGGCGCTGCAGCGGGGCGGGCGGCTGATTACCCTGCTCAGTCAGAACCGCGAACTCGTGGCATTGGTGGCGCTGATTCTCGGCGCGGCGCCGCGGCTTGGCAATATGCTGGCGCGGCAGCCTCAGATCATGGACGGATTGATCGATCCGCGCTTTTTCGGCGCCATGCCGGACCGGCAGGAATTATCCGCCCGCCTCGCCGCGACGCTGGCGGACGCGGATTTCTACGAAGAGTTTCTTGATCGATTGCGATTGTTCGGCCAGGAAAGTTTGTTCCTGATTGGCACGCGGATCCTGTCCGGCACGGTCTCCGCCCAACAGGCAGGCGTCGCCTTCGCCGACGTCGCCGAGGGTATTGTCCATACCGTGCGTGGCCTGGTGACGGGTCAGTTTGCGGTCCAGCATGGCCGGATCAAGGGACAGGAGACCGCGATCCTCGCGATGGGCAGGCTCGGCAGCCGCGAGATGACCGCCTCGTCCGATCTCGATCTGATCTTGCTCTATGATTTCGACCCCGACCACCCGGACTCGAACGGTCCGCGTTCGCTGGAGGGGCCGCAATATTTCGCCCGCTTTACCCAGCGGCTGATCAGCGCATTTACGACGCGCACCAATTACGGCGTGCTTTACGAAGTCGACATGCGGCTGCGCCCCTCGGGGCGGGCAGGCCCGGTCGCCTCGCACGTCACATCGTTCGCCGAATACCAGCACCGCGAAGCCTGGACCTGGGAGCACATGGCGCTGACCCGCGCGCGGGTGATTTCAGCGTCGCCGGAATTTCGCGCCAAAATCGAACAAATCATTGGCGACGTGCTGACGCGGCGGCGCGACGCCGCCAGGGTCGCCAACGACGTGAGCGAGATGCGCCGTGCCATTGCACTGGAGAAGGGCGAAGACGACGTCTGGGACCTGAAATATGCCGCGGGCGGCATGGTCGATATCGATTTCATCGCGCAATATCTCCAGCTTGTTCACTCAGCCGACAAGCCGGACATTCTCGACGTCAGTACGCTGCACGTGCTCGATAAGGCGGCGCGGCTTGGGGTGCTGCCGCAAGCAGCAGTGGAAGTCTTGCGTCCGGCGGCGCGGCTCTATCAGGACCTCACGCAAATCCTTCGGCTCTGCGTCACCGAGAAGTTCAAGCCGGAAACCGCAGGCGAAGATCTGTTGCGCATCATGGCGCGGGCGGGCGATGCGCCAGATTTTTCCTCGCTCGAGGCGCGGGTCAAGGAGACGCAAGGCGAAGTGCGCCGGGTGTTTCGTGATCTGCTCGAAGGCGGCAATTAGGCGGCGGCGGAAATCTTCGGCCTGGTCTCCCGCGGTTGGCGCGGCAGCGACACGCAGACGACGGTGCCGGCGCCGAGCTTCGAGCGCAACCGCATCGATCCGCCATGGAGATTGGTCAGCGAGCGCGCAATCGCCAGCCCAAGCCCGGAGCCGTGATAGGTTTTGGTGAGCTGGCTCTCGACCTGCTCGAATGGCCGGCCGAGCTGGGCCAGCGATTGCGGCGCGATCCCGATGCCGGTATCGGCAATCATCAGCACGATTTTATCGCTGAGCAAGCGGGTGCGGACCACCACCTTGCCGCCATCGGGGGTGAATTTCACCGCGTTGGAGAGCAGGTTGACGATGATCTGCTTGATGGCGCGGCGATCGGCCACCACGGAAATGGTCCCCTCGATATCGGCATCGACCACCAGGCTCTTGTCCTCGGCGCGCCCGGACACCACGCGCAGCGATTCCGCCAGCGTTTTGGACAGATCGAGCGGCTCCATGTCGAGCTTCATCCGGCCGGCTTCGATCTTCGACATATCCAGGATGTCGTTGATCACTTCGAGCAGATAGTGACCGCTGGTGAGAATGTCGTGACTGTATTCCTGGTATTTTTCCGAACCGAGCGTTCCGAACATGCCGCTTTCCATGATCTCGGAAAATCCGATGATGGCATTGAGCGGCGTGCGCAGCTCGTGACTCATATTGGCAAGGAATTTGGATTTGGACTGGTTGGCTTCCTCGGCGCGGGTTTTCTCCCTGGAATATTTTTCGGCGAGGTCGGCGAGTTCGAGGGCCTGCCGTTCGAGCTCGGCCTGCGAGCGCTTCAGGTCGATCACGGTGGCGCGCAGGCGAAGATCGTTATCGACCAGTTTCTGTTCGTGTTCCTTGATGCGGGTGATGTCGGTTCCGACCGAGACATAGCCGCCGTCCTTGGTGCGGCGCTCGCTGATATGCAGCCAGTTGCCATCCTCAAGTTGCGCCTCGAAGGTGCGCGCGCCCGGCGTCTGGCTGCCGGTTTCGTGCACCCGGCTGCGGACTTCCGGCATGCTGCCGACCTCGATCACGGTCTCGTAGGAGGTGCCCGGCGTGACCGCCGAATCCGGCAGCTTGTGCAGACGCTGGAAGTGCGAGTTGCAGAGCACCAGGCGATCGCCCGCGTCCCACAGCACGAAGGCTTCGGGGATGGTCTCGATCGCGTCGCGCAGCCGCAGGTCGGCCTCCACCGTCTTCTCGGCCAGGCTCTTCTGTTCGGTGATGTCGACCGCGATGCCGATCAGGTGCATGCCGGCATCGGCGGCGCCCTGGCTGAGCTCGCAGCGCACCCGCAGCCAGATCCAGTGGCCATCGGTGTGCTGCATGCGGAAGGTCTGGTCGATGTGATCGATCCTGGAGGAAATAAGCTGATCGGCGATCTCGAACAGGTCGATGTCATCGGATTTCACCAGCGCATTGACCTCGCCGAAAGTCAGCAGGTCGCCGCGGGCGTCCAGTCCCAGCATCGTGAACATCGATTGCGACCAGAAGATTCTGCCGCGTGACAGGTCCCAATCCCACAATCCGCAGCGTCCGCGATTGAGCGCGGTATCGATACGGCCGCGCACGGCATCATTGATGAGATCGCCTTCGCGCGCCCGGGTCGATTGCCAATGGAATGCAAAGCCGAGGATCAGCACGACAAAGCCTGGCGGAAAGCGTCACCGACAGGGCTGCGTCCGACCGCCAAAGCGATTCGACCCTTTCCTGGATGATGATGACCCGCCCGGGCAGCGATTTGACGACAAGCTGAACCGCCAGTGCGGTGCTGCCGTTCGGCAAGGTGATGTCGGTTACGCCGGGTTGTTGCCCTGCCGTGGTCAGCGGCAGCGCTGCGCTGATGAGATCGAGACTGCTGGCGGTATCGCCAAATCCAGCGTCGATCGGGATGCGGGCGAGAATGCGCTGGTCGGCGCCGGTGACGATGACGTGCCTGCCGGCTGCAATCGCCCACGATGGAACAAGGCCGGGCAGCAAAAGTTGCAGGCGCTCGAATGTTGCCGCGCGTTCCTGTCGAACTGAAGCGATGCGGTCGAGACGCTCGGCGAGCAAATCGGCGAGCGCCGCCAGGTCGCGCTTGATTGACGCGCGCTTTTGCCGGTTCTGATCGACCACCTGCACGAATGCGCCAAGGCAAATGGTGATCAGGAAAGCGATGATCAGGGTGGGCACAGCACGGCGAAGCGCGGGCTCCGCAACCAACAGCCGGTGATAGGCCGGTTTCGCGATCGACTGCGCCAATCCCTTGATCGAATCGGATTGGACGCACGCGCTCGCCGCGTGTGCGCGCGCCATGCCGTTGGCCCCCTCGGAAATCTTATTGCACCCGGTTCGGAAGTCTCCCAGCCGCTTCCGAATCACAGCGATTTGAATCCAGTTTTGCCGAACTGTCGAGAGTCAACGATTCGTTAATGCAAAAAAATTTTGTCCACGCAGAATCGAAGCCCGCAAAACGCGTGTGAAGAGAGTCCGAAAGGAGAACGCGCGGCCGGCGCTCGGATTCCGCTACGCGTCCGGCGGCTCGGCGTGGCTGATGACCCGTTTTACGGTCGGGAATGCGCGGCGCAAGGCACGTTCGATCTCGTCGACCTTCTCGTGAACCTTGATCACGCTCATCGATGGCGCGGCGCGGCAGTGGAAGTTCACGATTTCACCGACGTCGGTATTGCGTACCCGCACGCTGTGGATGTCATGGATCGCGCCATTGGCGGCGAAGCGCGACAGCGCGCTCTTGATGGTTTCGACGCGCTCCGGCGCGGCATCGCTACCCATCGGCAATTCCGGTTCCAGCGGCTCGATGTGGGTATCGACTTCGACGTCCTCGCCGAATTCCTCGCGGATATTCCGCTCAAGCTCGTTGGCGATGGCGTGGGCTGCGGTGAGCGCCATATCGCCGTCGACCTCGAGATCGATGCTGACGGTCAACTTGCCGCCGAGATCGTGCACGGTGACGTGGTGGACCGCGAGACCGGAATTGCGGGCGATCACCATGATACGTTCGCGCACACTCTCGTTGTTGCGCGCGACCGGCACGGCGGTGAACGTCAGGTCGGCATCGCCGAGCGCTTTTGTGACCGCATCCTGTGCCCTTCGCTTGATCTCCTCGACGCGGTCGATCGGATAGGTGCGCGGCACCTGCACGATGGCGTCGATGAAATGCGTCGACCCGACCATCCGCACCCGCAGCCGTTCGACATCGACCACGCCGGGCAGGGTCCTGATCGCCGCGGCGGCTCGCGCCGACGCGCCTTCGGGCGCGCGATCGAGCAGGGTTTCGACGGTGGAGCGCGCCATTCGCAGGCCCAACAGGGCAATCATCACAGCCACGCCGATGGCGGCAGCGGCGTCACCCCAGGCGTAGCCCAGTCCC
Organism: Alphaproteobacteria bacterium; assembly: GCA_005884465.1. GTDB lineage: Bacteria > Pseudomonadota > Alphaproteobacteria > Rhizobiales > Xanthobacteraceae > Bradyrhizobium. The sequence goes on from VAZH01000011.1 coordinate 9,087, forward strand.
GAGAGTGCAAGTCCGACAATGACAGCGACCGAGCCCAGCACGTCGGAGGCGAAATGCAGCGCATCGGCGGCGAGCGCCTGGCTTTTGGTATCGCGCGCGGTGCGCTGCAGCGCCCTGGCGCGCCAGAAATTCACCGCGATATCGACCAGCAGGACGACGAAGGGGATGGCCGAGATCGTTGGCGGTGGCGCGCCCTCGCGCAGACGGCTGTAGGATTCGACCAGAATGCCGCCCGCCAGCACATAGAGCAGCGCGATAACGCCGAGCGCGGATATGCTCTCCAGCTTGCCGTGGCCGTAATGATGTTCCTCGTCCGCGGGGCGGTCGGACACCTGCACCACGAGCCAGGTGATGATGGTCGCAACCACGTCGATCGAAGAGTGCAGCGCCTCGGACACCAAGGCGAGACTGCCAATGGCGATACCCACCACGAATTTGGCCGCGGCCATGCCGGCGCTGGCGAGGATAGAAATCGCCGCGACGCGGGATTTGACGTTGTGATCGGCAGGGCTCATGGGCGCGGGTTTAGCAGCCCGTTAGTTAACATTAAAGCGCCGACCAACTGCGCTATCGCTACTCAATTGCAGCAACGGTTGTTGCGAATTGTTCCTACGTTAGATTGTCCCGCACTTGCTCACCGGGTCCTACTGGCTTCTAACAGGCCAGATGAGATCGGCCGATATCGCGCAGGCATATCGCTCACAGGATCGGGCTCGACGATGATTCCGGCTTTGGCTGAGGTTGACCCGTGGCGGAAGTCCCGCCAATGCTCAGGGATAACCAACACCGGGAATTTCGACATCGATCACGTCGATGCGGGCAGATGATTTACGTTGCCGGAGTTCTTCATAGGACGTCGCGGCACTAAGGCAGAAGAGGGTGCGCCGCTCCGGGCCGCCGAGAACACAGGCAATGGCGCGGCGGCCTGGCACTTCCATTCGCTGCAACTCCTCCCCGTCGCGGCCTATTCGAATGAAGGCGTCCTCGAAGGATGCGACCCATACGGCCGCCTCGCGATCGAGACAAATGCCATCCGGAGCTTTGATGTTTCCGAACCAGCGACGAAAGCTCAAGCCGCCGTCAGCCTCTATGTCATACTCGGCCAGGCATTCGCCATCCATCTCAGCCACGACAAGCCGGCTGTTATCGGCCGAGACGGCAATGCCGTTGGGAAACCGCCCGGCCGGCGTGCCAGCGGGGTCCTTCGAAATAGCGCCCCCGTCGAGCAGCCTGTTTAGCTTGATCCGCGTCATCTTTGCAGTCGGTTATCGCCGCAAGCGTGGTATTGAGCACGTATCATACACGTGGCTGCTTGGCAAAGAGGGCTCCGAGCGAGCGCTAGACCGCTTTGGTGATTCAATGATGCAGCGGGTCGAGAAATGGCGTATCGGGCGTGCTGACGTAGAATATGACCACCTTGGTCGGCTCAGTCGCACTGGGATTGTAGCCGACCATCGCCACGTTCGGCGGCTCTACCATTGCCTCCCCGGCGCGCACCGTGAGCGGTGGCCGGTCTTTGAGGTCGAGCGTGAACGTGCCTTCAACGACATAGACGGTCACGGGAAAGCGATGGCTGTGGTAGACAGTTTTGTCGCCCGGTTTGAATGTTGCCGTCAGGACGCGCACGGCCTGCTTGCTGTCATTCGGCAATCCTTCAACTATTTGTTGCAGAACCAGACTGGGTTTGGCCAATCGGGGTTCCTGCGCGTGCGCCGGAACGCCGAGGATTGCGATCAGTGCATAGCCCGCTGCGAAGCGCATTTAACGGCCCCTTCATCGCCAATGCGGGGCGATTAGCCGCGGCTCCGGTCATCGAAGCCAGACAAAGCTAACCAGCAAGGCGGGCGTTCGGGAGCAGCAACATTGCGGTCCCCGGCCGCAGACGTGCATAATGCACGAATGTTCGATTGGAATGATTTGAGATATTTTCTGACTGTTGCACGGCATCGCAGCACCATTGCGGCCGGAAAATCACTAGGGCTCAGTCAGTCGACCGTGCAGAGGCGAGTGAGCGAACTCGAAAGGCGCATCGGGCGGCAATTGATGGCGCGCCATCCGACTGGTTACCGGCTCACGGAATTTGGCGAGGCACTACTTCCTTACGCCGAGCGCGTCGAGGCTGCCATCAGCGATTTTGAACTGCGGGTCAAGGATACCGTTCGCGAACTGGCCGGCGTGATCCGGGTGACATGCCCGGAGCCTATCGTTTACCGCATGACGAAATCGTCGCTAATCGATCGCTTCCATAGCCGTCATCCAGGGCTTCGGGTCGAATTCGTGACCAGCGATCGCTATCTCGATTTGTCCAAGGGCGAAGTGGATGTGGCCTTTCGGTCAGGCGATACCGACGACGAACTCGTCGGCCGCAAGATCGCGGACTCTATCTGGGCGGTCTATGCCAGCCGTACCTATGTCGAGCGCCACGGCCAGCCAGCGCGGGTCGAGGATTTGTCGCTCCATCCCCTGGTGGGATTCGATGAATCGTTGAGCCAGCATCGCGCTGCAAAGTGGCTTCGTGAGGTTGTTCCGGACGCCAAGATGGCGGCGCGCACTAGCAGCGTGCTTGGTCTGGTTTCCGCGGTGAAATCCGGCATAGGCATCGGACCGCTTCCCACCGCCCTCGGCGATGCGGAACCCGACCTTCTGCGTGTATTGGGACCAATTCCGGAACTGGCCCGTAGCTGGCGTCTGCTGACCCATCCGGATATCAGGCGCATCCCTCGCGTGGCGGCATTCTTCGACTTTGTCATCGAAGAACGGGAGGCTCTGAAATCGATACTGACTGGCTAGAGCCTTTCCGCTTCGATAGAATCGAAACGGGGCTCTAGATTCTTGATTTGACGCGTTTTCTTGACGCGAACCGGTCTCCACTTCGCTTGAAAATGCTCTACAGCGTCACCACGATCTTGCCGAGATGCCGGTTGGCTTCCATGTGCTCGAACGCCTTGCCGATATCCTCAAACGCAAACACCTTGTCGATCGGCAGCTGAAGCTTGCGGGATTCCACCGCGGGCCAGATGTCCTTGCGGACTTCGTCAAAGATCTCGCGGATTTCCTCGATCGAACGGGTACGGAAGGTAACGC
>VAZH01000012.1 GCA_005884465.1 Alphaproteobacteria bacterium
AAATGCGCGCCTCCAATGCCACCATCGCTTCCGGGTTCGGCGCGGTAGAGTTCCAGATCGGCGTGCTGGTGCCGCCGGGCGAGACGACATTGACCCGGATGCCGCGGGGCGACAGTTCCGACGCCATCACGCGCGCCATCGCCCGCACGCCAGCCTTGCTGGCGGCATAGGCGGCGTAGCCGGGATTGCCCAGCACAGAGATGACAGAGCCGTTCAAAACGATTGAGGCACCGTCGTTGAGATATGGCGCTGCCGCTTGCACGGTGAAGAACACCGCGGTGATGTTGGTGCGGATCACCGATTCAAATGCGGCGAGCGTGGTGCCGCCGATCGGCGTGTTGCCGGCAATGCCGGCATTGGCAAAGACAATGTCGAGCTTGCCGAACTTTTCAACCGCTTGCTTGACTGCCTTTTCGGTCGCCGCGATATCGGTCGCGTCGGCCACGATCGCCAGCGCATTCGGCCCCAGCTCTTTCGCAGCGGCCTCGAGCGTCGCCTGATTTCGCCCGGTGATCGCCACCCGCGCGCCCTCGGCCACGAACAGCCGTGCTGTCACAAGCCCGATGCCGCTGTTGCCGCCTGTAATCAATGCCGTCTTGTTTGCCAGTCGCACGGTAGCCTCCGGTGGTTGCATTATTAAACTAGGTTGCCATCTAGAGGGCCTGGTTTCATAATGCAACTACACAGGGATGTGACCTCGGGGTTTTTGGCTCGATGGAAGAGGACGCCATGGTGAAACGGACAAGTTTTGAAAAAGCCGAATGCCCGATCGCGCGTTCGCTGGACGTATTCGGCGACTGGTGGTCGCTGCTGATCATCCGCGACGCCTTCCTGGGGATCCGCCGCTTCAGCGAATTTCAGAAGAGCATCGGCCTGGCGAAGAACATCCTGACGGTGCGGCTGCGCGCACTGGTCGACCATGGCATCCTCAAGACGGCGCCCGCTTCCGATGGCAGCGCCTATCAGGAATATGTGCTGACACCGAAGGGACGCGGGGTTTTTCCGGTGCTGGTGGCGCTGCGGCAGTGGAGCGAGGAATTTTCCTGTGAAAACAGCGGCTTTAAAACCCTGCTGGTCGATCGCAACAAAGGCCGGCCGGTGCGGAAGCTGGAAATCCGCGCCGAAGATGGCCGGTTGCTCGCTGATGGCGATACGGAGCTGAGGCCAAATCCGGCCATTAAGCGGCGCCGGCGTCTCTCGGCCTGAGCGGCCCGAAGGCGCCCTCCGAGCGCAACTTGAGCGCGTATTTTGCAACTTTTTTGATACTCTGTCGGGGTAGTTGGACGACCTTTCAACATCTGTCGATTTGACAGGGACCCCCTCACCACCCATGTTCGCTGCGAAACGGCCGAATGCGAATCTCGCGGAACCGCCCTTCATTTCTCCCGTAAGCCATTGGAATTACATGAATATCGTCATTGTCGAATCGCCGGCGAAGGCCAAGACGATCAACAAGTATTTGGGCTCGTCCTATGAGGTTCTGGCCTCGTTCGGCCATGTCCGCGATCTCCCGGCCAAGAACGGATCGGTCGATCCGGAGGCCAACTTCCAGATGATCTGGGAGGTCGACCCCAAGGCATCCGGCCGGCTCAACGACATCGCCAGGGCGCTCAAGGGCGCCGACCGGCTGATCCTCGCCACCGACCCCGATCGCGAGGGCGAAGCTATTTCCTGGCACGTGCTGGAGGTCCTGAAAGAGAGGCGCGCGCTGAAGGATCACAAGATCGAACGCGTGGTGTTCAACGCGATCACCAAGCAAGCGGTCTCGGAGGCCATGAAGCATCCGCGGCAGATCGATGGCGCGCTGGTCGACGCCTATATGGCGCGCCGCGCGCTGGATTATCTGGTCGGCTTCACGCTCTCGCCGGTGCTGTGGCGCAAATTGCCGGGCGCGCGCTCCGCTGGCCGGGTGCAGTCGGTCGCGCTGCGACTGGTATGCGACCGCGAGCTCGAGATCGAGAAATTCGTCGCCCGGGAATACTGGTCGCTGGTCGCGACCTTGACGACGCCGCGCGGCGAGGCGTTCGAGGCGCGCCTGGTCGGCGCCGACGGCAAGAAGATTCAGAGGCTCGACATCGGCACCGGCGCGGAAGCCGAAGAGTTCAAGAAGGCGATCGAGGCCGCCGGCTTCACCGTTTCCACGGTCGAGGCAAAGCCGGCGCGGCGCAATCCGCAGGCCCCCTTCACCACTTCGACGCTGCAGCAGGAAGCCAGCCGCAAGCTCGGCTTTGCGCCGGCACACACCATGCGGATCGCGCAACGGCTCTACGAGGGCATCGATATCGGCGGCGAGACCACCGGTCTCATTACCTATATGCGAACCGACGGCGTGCAGATCGACAATTCGGCGATAACGCAGGCGCGCAAGGTGATCGGCGAGGATTATGGCAACGCCTATGTGCCGGATGCACCGCGTCAGTACCAGGCCAAGGCCAAGAACGCGCAGGAAGCCCACGAAGCCATCCGTCCAACCGATCTGTCGCGCCGGCCGGCCGAGATGCGCCGGCGCCTCGATACCGATCAGGCCCGGCTTTATGAATTGATCTGGACCCGCACCATCGCGAGCCAGATGGAATCGGCCGAACTGGAACGCACCACCGTCGATATATCAGCCAAGGCGGGTTCGCGTACACTGGAACTGCGCGCCACGGGGCAAGTGACAAAATTCGACGGCTTTCTCGCACTCTATCAAGAGGGTCGCGACGACGATGGCGACGACGAAGACAGCCGCCGCCTTCCCGCCATGAGCGAAGGCGAGGCGCTGAAGCGCAAGGACCTTGCCGTCACCCAGCACTTTACCGAGCCGCCGCCGCGCTTTTCTGAAGCCTCATTGGTCAAGCGCATGGAAGAGCTCGGCATCGGCCGTCCCTCGACCTATGCCTCGATCCTGCAGGTGCTCAAGGACCGCGGCTACGTCAGGCTCGAGAAGAAGCGCCTGCATGGCGAGGACAAGGGCCGCGTCGTCATCGCCTTCCTGGAAAACTTCTTCAGGCGCTACGTCGAATACGATTTCACCGCTGATCTGGAAGAACAGCTCGACCGCATCTCCAACAACGAGATTTCCTGGCAGCAGGTGCTGAAGGACTTCTGGCGCGATTTCATCGGCGCCGTCAACGACATCAAGGACCTCCGCGTCACCGAGGTGCTCGATGCGCTCGACGAGATGCTGGGGCCGCACATCTATGCGCCGCGCGAGGACGGCGGCGACCCCCGCCAGTGCCCGAGCTGCGGGACGGGGCGGCTCAACCTCAAGGCCGGAAAATTCGGCGCCTTCGTCGGCTGCTCCAATTATCCGGAGTGCCGTTACACCCGCCCGCTCGCGGCCGATAGCGAAGCCAGCGCCGATCGTATCCTGGGCAAGGACCCGGAAACCGGTCTCGACGTTGTGGTGAAGGCTGGACGGTTCGGTCCCTATATCCAGCTCGGCGAGCCCAAGGATTACGCCGAGGGCGAGAAGCCCAGGCGCGCGGGCATTCCGAAGAACATGTCGTCTTCCGATATCGAGCTCGATCTGGCGCTAAAACTGTTGTCGCTGCCGCGCGAAATAGGCAGGCATCCCGAGACCGGCGAGCCGATCACCGCGGGTCTCGGCCGCTTCGGGCCGTTCGTGCGCCATGGGAAAACCTATGCCAGCCTGGAAGCCGGCGACGAGGTGTTCGATATCGGATTGAACCGGGCCGTCACGCTGATTGCCGAAAAAGTTGCAAAAGGCCCGAGCGGCCGCCGCTTCGGCGCCGATCCCGGCAAGCCGCTGGGCGATCATCCGACTCTTGGCGGCATCGCGGTCAAGAACGGACGCTATGGCGCCTATGTCACCGCGGGTGGCGTCAACGCCACAATCCCGAGCGACAAGACGCCGGACACCATCAAGTTGGCGGAAGCGATCGCGTTGATTGACGAACGCGTGGCCAAGGGTGGCGTCAAGCCGAAGCGCGGCGCCAGGCAAGCCAAGGCGGCGAAAACAGCCAAGGTGGAAGCCGATGCAAAGCCACTGAAGCCGGTCAAGAAGGCGGTCGCAAAAAAATCCGCGGCCAAGCCGAAATCGGAAGCCGTCAACAAGGCGCGCGCGCCGGTGACGGCGACCGCCACAACGTCACCCTCAAAGGCCGCAAAGCCGGTGGCGAAGAAGAGCGTTGGCAAGGCAAGCGGATAAAGTGGCAAAACAACGCGAAAAGGTTTTTCCAAGCCCGGACGCCATCGTCGCCTTCATCCGTGCGCAACCGGGAAAAGTCGGAACCCGCGAGATCGCGCGCGAATTTGGCCTGAAGAACGCCGACCGCGCCGAATTGAAACGCATCCTGCGCGAGCTCGCCGACGAAGGCGTGATCGCCAAGCGCGGCAAGAAAATAAGCGAAACCGCAAGCCTGCCGGCGACCATGATGGCCGACATCACCGGACGCGATAGCGACGGCGAATTGACCGCAACGCCCACCGAGTGGGATGAGGTCGAAAACGGCGAGCCGCCGAAGATCCGCATCCATATTCCCCGACGTCCGCAACCGGGCACGGCCGCAGGGGTGGGCGATCGCGCGCTGCTGCGCATCGAGAAGCTGGATGAAGGCGACGGCGGCGCCTATCGCGGGCGCGTCATCAAGATCATCGATCACGCCAAGGCCCGTGTGCTCGGAATCTTCCGCACCCTGCCCGGCGGCGGCGGACGGCTGGTTCCTGTCGACAAGAAGCAGGCCGGCCGCGAATTGAACATTGCCAAAAGCGATACCGGTGGCGCCGAGGACGGCGATCTCGTCAGCGTGGATCTGGTGCGCTCGCGCGGTTTCGGGCTTGGCTCCGGCAAGGTCAAGGAACGGCTCGGCTCGCTGGCAACCGAAAAGGCGATCAGCCTGATCGCGATTCACGCCCATGAAATTCCGCAAGCGTTTTCGCCGGCCGCGTTGCGCGAAGCGGAAGAGGCAAAGCCCGCGACCTTGAGAGGCCGCGAGGACTGGCGCGACGTGCCGCTGGTCACCATCGATCCGCCCGATGCCAAGGACCACGACGACGCGGTTCATGCCCAAGCCGATCCCGATCCGAACAATAAAGGCGGCTACATCGTCACGGTCGCCATCGCCGACGTCGCGTTTTATGTGCGGCCAGGCTCGGCGCTGGACCGCGACGCACTGACGCGCGGCAATTCGGTGTATTTTCCGGATCGGGTGGTGCCGATGCTGCCCGAGCGCATTTCGAACGATCTGTGCTCGCTGGTGCCGGGCGAGCCCCGTGGCGCGCTGGCGGTTCGGATGGTGATCGGCGCGGACGGCCGCAAGCGCTCGCACAGCTTTCATCGCATCCTGATGCGCTCGGCCGCCAAATTGCACTACGCGCAGGCGCAGGCGGCGATCGACGGAAGGCCGGACGACAGCACCGGTCCCCTGCTCGCTTCCGTTCTCAAGCCGCTGTACGACGCCTATGCGGTTGTGAAGCGCGCGCGCGACGAACGCGATCCGCTCGATCTCGACATTCCCGAGCGCAAGATTCTGTTGAAGCCCGACGGCACGGTGGACCGCGTCATCGTGCCGGAACGGCTGGACGCACATAAATTGATCGAAGAATTCATGATCCTTGCCAATGTCGCCGCGGCCGAAATGCTTGAACAGAAGGCACTGCCGCTTATCTACCGGGTGCACGATGAACCGGCGCTCGAGAAGGTTCATGCCTTGCAGGAATTCCTCAAGACGCTCGATCTGCCGTTCGCCAAAAGTGGCGCGTTGCGCCCGTCTTTGTTCAATCGCGTGCTGATGCAGGTCAAGGGACACGATTCCGAACTGCTGGTGAATGAAGTGGTGTTGCGCTCGCAAGCCCAGGCCGAATACGCCGCCGAGAATTATGGTCATTTCGGCCTGAACCTGCGGCGCTACGCGCATTTCACGTCACCTATCAGGCGATACGCCGACTTGATCGTGCATCGCGCGCTGATCCGCGGCCTGGGAATTGGCGAAGGGGCATTGCCGGACTCGGAGACGCCCGAAGGCTTAAGCGAGATTGCAGCCCAGATTTCGGTCGCCGAGCGCCGCGCCATGAAGGCGGAGCGCGAAACCGCCGATCGTTTGATCGCGCATTTTCTCGCCGACCGCATCGGAGCCAGTTTTCAAGGCCGCATCTCCGGCGTTACCCGCGCCGGACTGTTCGTCAAACTGACCGACACCGGCGCCGACGGTTTCATACCGATACGCACGCTCGGAACGGAGTATTTCAATTACGACGAGGCACGCCATGCGCTGGTCGGATCGCGCAGCGGTGCCATGCATCGGCTGGGGGACGTTGTCGACGTCCGTCTGGTGGAAGCAGCACCCATAGCCGGTGCCCTGCGCTTCGAACTCTTATCGGAGGGCCGCGTCGTGCCACGCAGAAGGCGCGAAGGCATCCGCCAGGCGTCCGGGACACAGGCCAGAGTGCATCCCGGCCACAGCCCCCACAAGAACGATCGCAAGCCGGCCAAAGGCAAGCGCGGCAAGTCGAACAAGGTCAGGCCTTCAAAGGACAGGTCATGGAAACCGTGAGCGAACAGCCTAAAGTCTGGACGCGGGATTCCGCATCGGGCGAAAAACGCGACGTCTGGACCGCGCTGAAACGCGGATTGCGCGGCCGCTGCCCTCGCTGCGGCCAGGGCAAATTGTTCCGCGCATTCCTGAAGGTGGCCGATCATTGTTCGGTTTGCGCGCTGGATTTTACCCCGCATCGCGCCGACGACCTGCCGGCCTATCTGGTCATCATCATCGTCGGCCACATCGTGGTGCCGACCATCCTGTGGATCGAGACCGATTATTCGCCTTCGGTGCCGCTGCAGCTTGCGATCTATCTGCCGTTTACGCTGATTGCGTCATTGCTGTTGCTGCAACCGGTAAAGGGCGCGGTGGTGGGGGTGCAATGGGCGTTGCGCATGCACGGATTTGACGACCAAAATCCTGAAGACACGTCAAAACAAGACTAAAAAGAAACGGGAGCGAAATGAGCGAAACCGAGAGGATCGAGAAGGAGGC
>VAZH01000039.1 GCA_005884465.1 Alphaproteobacteria bacterium
TGTTGTGAGGCCATTGGCGAGGTTCGGCGTGTAGGCGGGGAGCAAATTCGACGGGACAGCCGCTGCAGTCGTTAGCCACCAGAAAATCGCGAGGCCAACGGCAGCGGCCACAACGACAGTTAGAAGAATTCGTGGCAGCATTCACCGGTCCGTCGCTATCCTCCCGAACTTTATGGCTAGTATGGCCGCCATGCCAGCCATAGACTGCTTGAAAAATTTAGAGTGTTCAGGCCAACTTCGGGAATAAAATCGAAACCGCATTGTTTTGAAGCTGGCACCTTTAGTTTACGCCAACAGGGAGAGAACCATGTCGAAAACCAAGACCGTGCTTGCAACGCTTGCGCTGGGAACAGCGGTTGCCTTCGCCGGATCCGCCTTCGCCGACAAGATGAAAGCAACCCTCGACGGCAAGTCCGAAGTACCCCCCACCACCACCGCCGGCAAGGGTACCGCTGATATCGATTACGATCCCGCCACCAAGAAGCTGAGCTGGAAGGTGACTCATTCGGGGCTTTCCGGCCCTGCGACCGCCGCGCATTTCCACGGGCCGGCTGAACCCGGCAAGAACGCCGGCGTCGCCGTCGCGATCCCGAATGCGGCCTCAAGCCCCGCCGAAGGCAGCGCGACGCTGACGGACGCCCAGGCGGCTGATCTGCCGGCCGGCAAGTACTACGTCAACATCCACACCGCAGCCAATCCGGGCGGCGAAATCCGCGGACAGGTGACGAAGTAACGCTTTCGAATTAAGGCTGACAAGCCGGATCAAGACGAGGGGCCGGACGCAGCGGGCGTCCGGCCCTCTTTCATTTGGCAGGATGCGATGCCCTAAGCTGATCGCCCGGTTCCCACTCGCCAATGGCACACCGCTCCTATAGTTTGAGCGCGGCAGCGGGCTTTTTCCCGCAGGCTAACGCCTGCTTTTTTCTGCGAATTTTCTTTCACCTGTCCGGCAATACAAACTCGACATGGCTGTACTGGCACCCGCAATAATCGATGTCCGTCCTGCAGACAAAACGTTAGGCCTAGCGACGTGGCTACGCGGGATCGGCGTGCGCCAGGTGCGGCTCGTTTGCGGGCTCATCATGTTTTCCTACATCTTTTCGCATTTCTTCAATCATGCCCTCGGCAACCTCTCGTATGACACCATGGAGGCGTGGCTTCGTTTCCACGTCTGGTGGTGGCGAATCCCGGTCGTCAATTTCGCGCTTTACGCCGCAGCAACGACACATCTTTCGCTCGGCCTTTGGGCGCTCTATCAGCGTCGGCACTTTCGCTACACGGTTATCGAAATCACGCAGCTATTATTGGGGCTAAGTATTCCGCTGTTGATCGCAAGTCATTTGGGGGTCATGCGACTGGGCGGCCTGCTGTTCGGACGCGGTCCACCCCACTATTCGGGAGTGTTGTTCGCTTATTGGGCCAACAACCCCTACATGGTCGGGGTGCAGTTTCTTTTACTGACTGTGGCCTGGACACATGCCTGCATCGGGCTTTATTTCTGGCTTCGGCTAAAGCCGTTTTTCAAATGGGCCGCGCCGTTCCTGCTAGCGATCGCCGTGCTGCTTCCGCCCCTCGCTATGACTGGCGCGCATCACGGCGCCCACGAGGTTCTGCAACTGGCGTCGCAACCGCAGTGGCGCGCCGAGCACATCAACCCTACCCCGCTCGCGCAGCGCTCGGTGATTGACGAAATCACGCTTTTTTACTTTCCGATCTTCTATGGGTCGGCGATTGTGCTGGTGTTTGTGGCGCGCGGCGTTCGCGCAGTGCTTGAGGGTCGACGGGGAACGATCACGGTGTCGTACCCCAACCGGCGGGTCCGGGTGCCCAGGGGCCTGAGTATTCTCGAAACCAGCCTCCGGTTCAATGTGCCGCACGCGAGCGTCTGCGGAGGCAGGGCGCGGTGCTCGACCTGCCGTGTTCGTATCGTGAGCGATCGCGGCGCGTTGCCGTCGCCGTCCGGCCGCGAGGCATTCGTGCTTGCCCGCGTTGGCGCCAGCGCCAACCCAGCGATCCGGCTTGCATGTCAGCTCCGACCGCATGCGGATGTAGCCGTGATTCCGCTGCTGCCTGCCAATGTCGGAGCCGATTTTGTCCGCAATCGGAAGCGCGTCAACATCGGTGAAGAGCGCTATATCGTCAGCATGTTCGTCGACATGCGTGGCTCGACCAGGCTGGCCGAGGCGCGCTTGCCATTCGATATCGTATTCCTGATCAATCGTTTCCTGGAGGCAGCATCGCAAGCGGTGGTCGACGCCGGCGGCCAACCAAACCAGTTCGTTGGCGATGGCCTGCTTGCGTTGTTTGGGCTTCATGTCGACCCGCCGACCGCCTGCCGGCAGGCCATCCGAGCCGCGGCGATGGTTGCTTCAAATGTTGAATACATGAATCACGAGTTCGCCAGCGAATTGCAGGAGCCGATCCAGTTTGGCATCGGCATTCACGGCGGCGAGGTCATCATCGGTGACATCGGCTTTCGCGATCACACGGTGTTCACCGCGCTTGGCGACGCCGTCAATGTCGCGGCCCGCCTTCAGGACATGACGAAGACGCTGAATTGCACGGTCGTCGTCTCGGAGGAGGTTTGCAAGAACGCCGGCATTGTGCCTGACACGCTGATGCGAACCGAGGTGTCGATTCGCGGCCGCGATCAGCCGATGACGGTCTGTGCGGCAGCGGACCCGACTTTGCTGGCTGGCCTGCTCGACGAGCAGGCGTCATCGCCCGGCACCGAACGACCGGTGAGCGCGCCCGGCTTGGCATAGCCGGCAATCGTTGCCGCTATCGTCCCAAGTGCAATAGAGGGATTCTTGAACAAAGACCAGATTGTCACTTGAGCTTGACGCGGTAAGTCTCGTGGCAATCGTTGCATCGGTCGTTGATCGAGTTGTAAGCGACCCTCAAGCCGGCCTTATCCTTGATCTTGCCCTTGACGTCCGCGATCGCCTTGACGACGGGCGGTATTTTCGAGTCGAAATCGGCCTTGTTCTGCCAGATTTTCTGCGATGATCCGTAAGTCGCGTTCACCACATCTTGCTTGGGGTTTGTCGCAAACACGGTGGCGATCTTCGGCACGCTTTCCTCGAGTTGCTTGATGGCGTTATCGACCGCAGCCTGATTGTAGGGAATATCGCCCTTCACCATTTTCAACATCACGTCGTATAGGCTCTTTGCTTGCCCTCTCATCAAGTTATCCTGCTGAACGGCGATCTCCTGTTGCGCCATCACCGCGCCGATACAAAGCAATATAGTGCCCGCGACAACAATAGTTCGCAGCATTGGCCAATTCTCCGTCACGCAAGCGTTTCAAAAGGACGCCGCGTGCCCGCTGGGCGCCGGCCGCGGCTTATCTGTCAATAGAACCGCGGCCGCAGCGCTTTATTCCCGCCCATGGCAGATATCACAGGCTATGCCGGCGCTGATGCTCGCGGATCGCAATCCAGACCCGCTCGGCGGTCGAGGGCATGTCGATGTGATCGATCTTGTATTCACGCCATAGCCCCTCGATGATCGCGTTGACGACCGCCGGACAAGAGCCGATCGCGCCGGCCTCGCCCGCGCCCTTGACGCCCAGCGGATTGGTCTTGCAGGGGACGTTATGGGTCTCGAACACAAATGACGGACCATCGGCCGCGCGCGGCAGCGCATAATCCATGAACGTTCCGGTGACGAGCTGGCCGTCCTTCGGGTTGTAGACCGCCTGCTCCATCAATGCCTGGCCGATACCCTGCATCGCGCCGCCATGGACCTGCCCCGCGAGCAGCAGCGGATTCAGCGTCACCCCGAAATCGTCGACGATGACGTAGTTGACGATTCTGATGAAACCGGTGGCAGGGTCAATTTCGACCTCGGCGAGATGGGTGCCGTTCGGGTAGGTGCCATCGGCGCTGGTGAACGTCGCGCTGCCGTTCAGCTTCGACGGATCGATACCCGGGCGCTTGGCAAGGTCGGCAAAGCTGATCGAGCGATCGGTGCCGGCGATCCGCACGGCGCCGTCGCTGATCTCGAGATCACTGGGACTGGTTTCCAGCGCTTCGGCGGCGATCTCCCGCAAGCTCTTGCCGAGTTCGCGGGTCGCGCGCTCGACGCAGACGCCGCCCGTCGGAATCGCAGACGAGCCCCCGGTGCCAAGACCGGTGGGGATCAGATCGGTGTCGCCTTGAATGACGCGGATGCGCTCGGGCGCAAGCCCGAACTGCTCGGCGACCAGTTGCGCGTAAGCGGTCTGATGGCCCTGCCCGGTCGACTGGGTCCCGATCAGGACCGTGACGTCGCCGTTGGGATCGAGCCGGACATTGGCGGTTTCCTCGCCCATCGTCCCGCAAACCTCGACATAGGTGGCGAGCCCGATGCCGCGCACCAACCCCTGCTTCTTCGCGGCCTTGGCGCGTTTGGGAAATTCCTTCCAGCCGGCAATTTCCATCGCGCGCTTCATATGCGCGGTGAAGTCGCCGGAATCGTAGACCTTCCCTGTTGCCGTCTTGTACGGCATCGCGCGTGGCGAGATGAAATTCTTGCGCCGGATCGCATCCGGCGTCATCCCAAGCTTGCGCGCCGAGGCATCGACGAGCCGCTCGACCACGTAGGCCGCCTCTGGCCGCCCGGCGCCGCGATAGGCATCGACCGGGACGGTGTTGGTGAAGACCGTGCGAACGCGGCAATGGAAGGCCTGGATATCGTAAAGGCCGGGCAGCATTCCAGCCCCGCCGTGGGGAATGTAGGGCCCGAAGGTCGACAGATAGGCGCCCATGTCGCCCATCAGGTCGACGTCCATCGCCAGGAACTTGCCGTCTTCGGCCAACGCCATCCGCGCCGTGGTGACGTTGTCGCGGCCCTGCGCGTCGCCCATGAAGTGATCGGCGCGGTCGGCGGTCCACTTCACACTTTTGCGCAGTTTGCGCGCGGCGACCGCGACCAACGCGTATTCGCGATAGGGAAACAGCTTGGTGCCGAAACCGCCGCCGACATCCGGGCAGATCACCCGCATCTTTTCGAGCGGGATTTTCAGGACCATTCCGCCAATGATTTCGCGCAAGCGATGGCTGCCCTGGCTGCCGATCGTCAGCGTCAGATGGTCGCGCTTGGCGTCGTATTCGCACACCGCGGCGCGGGTTTCCATGAAGTTGGTGACGACGCGCGGATTGACGATCGAGATTTCGGAGACCGCATGGGCATTGGCGAACGCCATCTCGGTGGCTTTCTTGTCGCCGATCGAGACGTCGAACAGCACGTTGCCGGGATGGCCGGGCCAGACCTGCGGCGCACCTTTCTTGACCGCGTTGGCGACGCCGATCGCGGCCGGCAGCGGCGTCCAGTTGACCTCGATCGCCTCCATCGCATCGCGGGCCTGATCGATCGTCTCCGCGACTACGAAGGCAACGGCATCGCCGACATGCCGTACCTCTCCATTCGCCAGGATCGGATAGGGCGGGCCCGTGAACGGATTCACTTCCAGATTGAACAGGCACGGCAGACCGCCGAGATCCTTGACGTCCTCTGCCGTCAGGATCGTAGCCACCCCCGGCAGGCCGCGGGCGCGGCCGGCATCGATGGTGAATTTCGCATGCGCATGAGGCGAGCGCAGCACCAGCGCGTGCATCGCAGCCTGCGGCGCGTGGTCATCGGTGTAGCGGCCCTTGCCGCGAATCAGCGCATCGTCTTCCTTGCGAAGGACGCTTTGACCAACGCCAAATTTGATGGGAGCCATCGTATCTCCGATTGCAGTTGGAAATCCTGCGCCATATTGCAGTGGATCGCGAGGAAGCGCAAACAGCTTTAGCCGCGCACCAACGAGAAAAGCCATCCTCTGCCGAACAGCAACAGGACAGAAAAACCATAGACAAAAGCGCCAACCGCCGCGAGCAACAGCAGTGCGGTCTCATCGCGAAACGTGGTCATTTGCGCAAAATACACCGCTGCGAACCGCGCGGTAAACCACAACGCAGCGCCAAGGATGATGCCGGATGCGACAAACCTGGTGAGCGATCGCAACAGCGTGCGATCGAGTTCGAGATGCCCTGCCCGCACCGCGAAGGCCAGCACGAGCAATAAATTGATCCAGGCGCCGACCGCGGTCGCGAGCGCAAGGCCGACCTGGGCCAGCGCCCCCACCAGCGCGATTTTCAAGGCGACATTGACGGCGACGCCGGTCAATGCCGCCTTCACCGGCGTTGCCGTATCCTTGCGGGCATAAAAGGTCGCGACCGCGCTGCGGATCAGCACGAACGGAACGAGGCCGACGGCGTAGGCCGCGAGTGTCGCGCCTGCAGCCGCGGCATCGGCTTTGGAGAACGCGCCGCGCGCGAACATCGCCCGCATGATAACGTCAGGTATCGTCAGGAACGCGGCAACGAATGGCACCGAAAATAACAGCGTGAAGTCGAATGCCCGCCGCTGCGACGCCATCGCACCGGCGTGATCGCCCGACGTCAGCCGCCGCGACATTTCCGGCAGCAGGACGGTGCCGATCGCAATGCCAATCACGCCGATCGGCAGCTGATTGAGCCGATCGGCATAATACAGCGCCGAGAGCGCCCCCGCAGGCAGGAACGTCGCGATGATGGTGTCCGCAAACAACGCAACCTGCGTCCCCATCGAACCCACGGTCGCGGGACCCAGGGCGCGAAAAAACGCGCGGACATCGTCATCGAGTTTGAGCGGCGCGAACTTCGGCAGGATGCCACTGCGCGCGGCATCGCCGGCCAGCAGAAGAAATTCGAGGACGCCGGCGATCAGCACGCCCCACGCCGCGGCGTGTCCGGCGCTCGGAAAGAACGCGGCCAGTGCCAGCGTCGCCATCATCGACAGGTTGAGAAAAATCGGGGCCGCCGCGGCGGTTGCGAACCGATGCATCACGTTGAGCATCCCGCCATAGAGCGTCACCAGCGTGATCAAGAGCAGATAGGGAAAGGTGATTCGCGTCAGCTCGATTGCAAGCCGCCGCTGCTCCAGGTCGTCGGTGAAGCCGGGCGCGAGAATGCTCATGGCCTGAGGCATGAACAGCCATGCCAGGATGAGCAGAACCAGTTGCGAGAAAAACAACAGGGTGAAGATGCGATCGGCGAACAATCTGGCCGACGCCTCGCCGCGTTCACCACGGACATGCGCGTAGGCCGGCACGAACGCCGCATTGAATGCGCCTTCCGCGAAAATCGCCCGAAAATGATTAGGCAGGCGCAGCGCCACGAAGAACGCATCGGCAAGCGGCCCGGCGCCGAGGATCGCCGCAAGTATGATGTCGCGCGCGAACCCAGTCAGCCGGGAGAGGAGCGTGTAGCCGCCGACGGTGAAGATACGACCGAGCATGCGCCGCTTCTACAGCATGCGGCGGCGCTTCAAAACGGCGAAATCAGGTTGATCCCGGTTTGAGCGCGATCCGGTGCGAAAGCCGGCGAACCTCATGCTGGGCGGCCCACCCAAACCAGTCCGTGCCAGATGATGCGCCGATCGCGCCGCGCACAGCCTTGATGATCCGCGCCTGCGTCGGCTCATCGAGATAGGCATGCATCGGCAGGCTGATGACGTCGCCGGACAGGCTTTCGCTTGCCGGCACGCCGCCGTCGGCGATCGGGAAATCCCGATAGGCCGTCTGCTGATGCATCGATTTCGGATAATAGATCGCGGTTGGAACGCCCTGCGCCTTGAGCGCGGCGCCGAAACCGTCCCGATCGCAGCCCTTTGGCAGCCTTATGGTGTATTGCGCCCAGACCGATGTGCAGCCGCCGGCGAGGCGCGGAACGGTCACGACATTGCCCAGACCACGCGCATAGCGTTCCGCGACCTTGTTGCGCGCTTCGATCTCGTCTTCGAAGATTTTCAATTTCTCGATCAGGATCGCTGCCTGCATGGTGTCGAGCCGCCCGGTCAGACCGAGACGAACATTGTCGTATTTGTCGAAACCCTGGCCGTGAACGCGGATGCTGCGCAGTGTCGCCGCCAGTTCGGCGTCGTCGGTGAAAATCGCTCCGCCGTCGCCAAAGCAGCCGAGCGGCTTTGCCGGGAAAAAGCTCGTCGCGGTGGCAAGGCCGAAGGTGCCGAGACGGCGCCCCTTGTAGCTTGCGCCGAACGCCTGCGCCGCATCATCGAGCACGAATATGCCTTCGGCTTCCGCGATTCTCCCGATGGCGTCATGGTCGGCGCTTTGCCCGAACAGATCGACCGGGATCACCGCCCTCGGCTTGAGGCCGAGGCTGATCGCGGTCGCGATGCCGCGCTTGAGCGAATCGGCGTCCATGTTGAAGGTCGCTTCATCGACGTCGACGAACACCGGGGTCGCGCCGGTCAGCGCTACCGCCTCGCCGGTCGCACAAAACGTAAACGACGGACAGAGCACGGCATCGCCGCGGCCGACGCCCTTGGCCATCAGCACCATCAGCAGCGCGTCGGTGCCACTCGCGCACGTCACGACATGCCTGGCCCCGCTGAAAGCGGCGAGCTCCGCCTCGAGCTGCGCCACTTCCGGACCGTTGATGAACTGGCAATGGGCGAGCACGCGCCCGACCGCCTGGTCGAGGGATTTGCCAAGCCGACGACGCTGCGCCGCGATGTCAATCAACGGCAGGGGTTCTGGACGCAGGTGCTGGTTCATGGAGCCTTGCAAGGGTTGAGAACGGGACATCGGAGCGCGACTAGGCGACGACGCGACGCGGCCCCTTGCGCGGGGTGGAGGCTGCGGCGGGTCTGGCCGGGGCTTCCAGACAGCGGGTTGCGATTTCGAGGCTGGCCACGCCTTCATCGCCGGTCACCGCAGGCACGCCGCCGGAGCGCACCGCATCAAGGAATGCGATCAATTCGGCGCGCAACGGCTCGTCATGGCCAACCGGCAGATGGCGCATCGAGTAGCTGCCGTCCGACTGGAAGCCGAAGCATTCGGTTACCTGGCGGGTCAGAAGATCACCCATGATGTACTTGCCGCGAGTGGCGACGGTGACGTTCCGCGCTTTGAAGGGTGTCAGCCAGTTGGTGTTGATGTGCGCCAGCACGCCGGAGGCGGTACGGAACTGCAATAGCGCGATATCCTCGCGCTCGGCCACGGCACTGGAGAGCTGCGGCTGCACCTCGACGATATCCGACTCGGTGAACCAGCGGATCAGATCGATGTCGTGCACGGCGAGGTCGATGACCACGCCGACGTTCGACATTCTCGGCGGGAACGGTCCCACGCGAGTGATCGCGATCGAAAGGATATCTTCGTCCGATATCGCCTGCTTGATGGCGGCCACCGCCGGGTTGAAGCGTTCGACATGCCCCACCATCAAGGTCACGCCGGCGCGGCGGGCAGCGGCGACAATGTCCCGCCCCTCCTCGACCGAGGACGCGATCGGCTTTTCGACCAGGATGTGAATGCCGCGCGCGATGCAGGCGAGCGCGATCTCGTGATGAAGGTGCGTCGGCGCAGCGACGGTAACCGCATCGACATCCTCCGCGATCAACTCGTCGAGGCGTGCGAAGGTGCGGCAGCTGGTCAGGTCCGTCGCACGGGTCCGATGCGCCGGCAGGGGATCAACGACTCCGACCAGCGTTATGTTCGGCAAGCCGGCGAACACGCGGGCGTGATTGCTGCCCATTACACCCGCGCCGATCACGCCAATGCGAAGCGAACGTTGCGCCTCGGCTTTCACGCCTGACGCGCCCCCTTTGGAATTCATATGATCGACCCCACTCATCCCCGCACCCCAACAGTATCCCCGGTGGCTCTCCTAGCACGTCGCCCCACATGTGGCGAATGCCCTAACGCGATCCGGGACACGTTTTGAGTCAAAAAATTACAGGGCTTGGCGTCTGCTTAGGCACCGAACAGGGCCTAAAGGCCGCGATTCCAGGCCAAACGATTCGCCCCGACAGTTCAGGAGCGCTGATAATCGTCCTCGATGCGAATGATGTCGTCCTCGCCGAGATAGCTGCCGGTCTGGACTTCGATCAGCTCCAGCGGGATCTTGCCTGGATTTTCCATCCGATGGGTCGCGCCGATCGGAATATAGATCGATTCGTTCTCATGCACGGTCTTGACGAGTTCGTTGACGGTCACGCGCGCCGCGCCGCGCACCACGATCCAGTGCTCGGAGCGATGGTGATGTTTTTGCAGCGAGAGCCTGCCGCCCGGCTTCACGACGATGCGCTTGACCTGATGCCGCTCACCCATGTCGATCGATTGATATGATCCCCATGGCCTGTGCGCCTTGAGATGTTCCTCCGTGACCTGGGGCGCAATCGTCTTCAATTTCGCCACCAGCCGCTTCAGGCCGTCGGCATCTTTCTGACGCGACACCAGCACGGCGTCTTGCGTCGCCACCACCACCAGATCGTCGACGCCTTCCAGCGCGACCAGCGCCTTGTCGGTCGAAACGTTGCAGTTGCGGGAATCCTCGAACACGGCAATACCCTGCGCGGCATTGCCCTGGCTATCCTTGTCCGACAATTCCCACACCGCATGCCAGGACCCGACATCGGACCAGCCACACGCCACCGGCACGACGGCGGCACGAGACGTCTTTTCCATTACCGCATAGTCGATGGAGATCGCCATCGCCGATCCGAATGCGCTCGCGTCCAGCTTGAAAAATCCAAGATCGCGCCCGGCCTTGATCACCGAATCGGTGACGGCCTCCACGCTCTCGGCATCGACGTTCCTGTATTCATCGAGCAGAACGGAGGCGCGAAACATGAAATTGCCGCTGTTCCAGAAATATCCGGCCTTGACATATTCAGCGGCCTTAACCTGGTCCGGCTTCTCGACGAACTTCATTACCGCACGAATCGCTCCGGAAACCGGCTCGCCGGGGCTGATATAGCCGTACTCGGTGGCCGCGCGTTCCGGCCGAACGCCGAATGTCACGATGCGTCCCGCTTCCGCTGCCGTGAGACCCTCGCGGCAGGCGGCGACAAAAGCACCGGCATCGCGAACGAGGTGATCGGCGGCGAGCGCCAGAACCACCGCATCCTTTTCACGCATCTCGGCAAAGGCCGCGCCCGCCACTACTGCCGGGCCTGAATCCCGCCGCATCGGTTCCAGCAGGACGTCGGCCTCGAGCCCGATCTCGGCAAGCTGCTCGAGCACCATGAAGCGATACGCCGTGTTGGTGATGACGATCGGACGCTCAAACAGCTTCGTATCCGACACCCGCAGCATCGTATCCTGAAATGTCGAACGCGCTCCGAACAACGGCAGGAATTGCTTTGGGCGGACTTCGCGCGAGGCAGGCCATAGCCGCGTTCCGGCACCGCCGCACATGATCAGTGGAACAATTCGTCTGTCCATCGGCGCCTCAAACTTTGTAATGGCCGCGATACCATGCGACAAAGCCGCGAATACCATCCTCAATGGATGTCTCGGGCCGAAAGCCGATGTCGCGCGTCAGATCCCCGACATCGGCGAAGGTTTCGGTTACGTCTCCGGGCTGCATCGGCAACATAGCCTTTACCGCCGTGCGGCCCAACTCCTTCTCCAACAGCGCCACCAGGTGCATAAGCTCTTCCGGGCGGTGATTACCGACATTGTAGAGCCGCGCCGGCGCATGCCCGGCGCCCTCATCAGCTACGGGAATACGATCCACAAGGCGCGACACTACACGGGTGACGTCATCGATATAGGTGAAGTCGCGGCGCATCTTGCCATGGTTAAAAAGCCTGATCGGTTTACCCTCCACAATCGCCCTGGCAAACAGAAAAACTGCCATATCGGGCCGTCCCCATGGCCCGTAGATAGTGAAGAACCGCAGGCCGGTGACCGGAAGCCGGTAGAGGTGGCTGTAGGAATGCGCCATCAACTCGTTGGCCTTTTTGGTCGCGGCGTAGAGACTAATGGGATGGTCGGTCTTGTCATCGACCGAAAATGGCAGCTTGGTGTTGTTGCCGTAGACCGATGAAGACGACGCATAGATCAGATGACGGCATTTGTTGTGCCGACAGCCTTCCAGAACATTGACAAAGCCTTCGAGATTCGAATCGACGTAAGCATGAGGATGATCGATCGAATGCCGCACGCCGGCCTGAGCCGCGAGGTGGACCACCACCGCAAAGCGATGTTTAGCGAACAGCGAAGCCACTAGCGGACGATCCGCGAGATCGGCCTGCAAGAAACTGAACCGGGAATTCGCGCGCAGGATCTCCAGTCGTGCCAGCTTCAGGGCCGGATCATAGTGACTGTTGAGATTGTCCAGACCGACAACGTCACGGCCTTCGGCCGCCAGCTGGTGGGCGATGTGAAAGCCGATAAAGCCCGCCGCGCCCGTGACCAATATTGTCTTATCCGACATCGCAACCCCAAGGTATCGGTTCGGCTCCGCCGCTCCGGCCGGAGCCTCTTTACCCGCCGTATCACGGGTGTCGCAATACCCAGTTGTGCACCTATTGCCAGATCGGCTTTAAAACCATACCAAGGCGGCGAAGTTTTGGGCGCGCGGCCTCGAGTTGCGCTGTTTTAACACCTCCTCAACCTTGGCAAACGCGGGCGAGATGCGCCGGATCCTGCTTTCGACGGCAAAAATATTGATCTCCGCGGCGCTGCTTTACTTCGCGCTGCGCAAGGTCAATCTCTCCGATCTCGTGTCGCGGATCAATATTGCGAGCCTGGTCTGGATCGGCTTGGCGATTGTCGTGACATTCCTGCAGATTTTTGCCGGCGTCTTGCGATGGCGCGAGATCGGCGCGGAGTGCGGCGCCCCGCTGGCGACAAATCAGGCGATGCGCTTCAATCTGATTGGAACGTTCTTCAACCAGACGCTGCCGTCGTCGATCGGCGGCGACGCTGTGCGGCTCTGGCTGGTCGCGCGCGGCGGCGCCGGATGGCGCGCAGCGACCTATTCGATCTTCGTCGACCGCGCCATCGGCTTGATCGCGCTTGCGATCATCATCGTGGCGAGCCTGCCCTGGAGCTATCGTCTTATCACCGATCCCAATGGCCGGTCGGCCCTGCTGCTGGTCGATTTCGCCGCGCTCGCGGGCGGCGTGGGATTTCTCGTTCTCGGCAGGTTGCAGTGGTCCTGGCTGAAGCGCTGGTGGGCAACGCATCATCTCCACGCCTGCGCGGTGATCGCAAACCGGGTGATCTTCAGCCGCAAGCGTGGACCGAAGATTGCGGTGCTGTCACTCCTCGTCCACGTTCTGACCGTCGTCATCGCCTGGTGCGTGGTGCAATCGATCGCGGCGCCGGTGGTGTTCAGTCAGATCTTTCAACTGGTTCCGCCCGTCATGCTGATCACCATGCTGCCGATCTCGATCGCCGGCTGGGGAGTCCGCGAGGCCACCATGGGTCTGGCGTTCGGATATGCCGGGCTGATGACCAACGAAGGCGTCAACGTTTCGCTGCTGTTTGGCGCGGTATCCTTCATGGTCGGCGCATTCGGCAGGCTGGTGTGGATTTTGAGCGCCGAGAAAGCGGCGCAGGGTTCGGCACCGATCC
>VAZH01000658.1 GCA_005884465.1 Alphaproteobacteria bacterium
GCTCTCATGCCCGCCGCCATTGGGCAGCTCTGCGCATGCCTCTTCAAGCACAATGTCCATAGTCGCTTGGATCGTTCGTTAAATTCAACCCTGCCCGGCTCCATCGTCAGATGTCGCAAATCGTGCCGGATTTTTCGAAGACGGCTGGCGGTGAAGCAACCTATGGTTGTCCAATTCCGCTGTGTAAAAAAGTGAACTTCCGCTGCATTGCAACGACGATGCGGGCCGAAATCCGTGGCGCTGGCAGATATTTTTGGGTGATGGCAGGAGCAAAGTACCACTGCCAAGCATTGATTTCCTGTCGTGCGGAGTTGGTTGTGAGTTCCATCACCATCACGATTGCAATTGCGCGGCGGGAGGCCGCCGAAAAATTTC
>VAZH01000659.1 GCA_005884465.1 Alphaproteobacteria bacterium
TCCTTCGCAGGCCCGAGCGTCGGCCACGCCAAGCCTATACGTTTTGGGTCAATCCAGGCAGCAAAGGCGTGATCGCCGCGAAACGCTAGGCGCCCCGTTCAAGCAGCGCCTTGAAATCGGCGCGCGCGCGTTGCGCCTCGCGCCGCGCGGCTTCCGAGGCGTCGCCGAGGCCGAAATATCCGTGGATCAGGCCGGCGCCTTGATAATACGTCGTGGCGACGCCTGCGGCGGCGAGCGCATCGGCATAGGCCTTGCCCTCGTCCCGCAGGGGATCGAACCACGCGGTGCAAACCACCGCAGGCGCAAGCCCTGCAAGATTTTTGGCGCGCAACGGCGAGACGCGCCAATCCGCGCCGTGCCCGGCATCGGCAAGATAGTGACCGGCGAACCATTCCATGACCGCGCGCGACAGGAAGTAGCCTTCCGCGTTTTCCGCGCGCGAGGGGAAGCGCGCATTCTGCTCTGCGTCCGCGTAGTTTCCAACGACATCGGTCGCGGGATAGACCAGCAGTTGCGCGGCCAGCCTGATGCCTGCGTCGCGACAGGCGATCGCCACAGTCGCCGCCAGATTGCCGCCGGCGCTGTCGCCGGCCACGGCCACGCGCGCACGATCTCCGCCGAACTCGGCAATATCAGCGATCACGTCACGCGCGGCGGCGAAGGCGTCCTCGAACGCGCCGGGAAAGCGCGTCTCCGGCGGGCGCCGGTAGTCGACGGAGACCACGACGGCGCCGGTCTCGATCGCGAGCAGACGCGCCTGCCGGTCATGGGTTTCGAGATCGCCGGCGACCCAGCCGCCGCCGTGGAAGAACA
>VAZH01000661.1 GCA_005884465.1 Alphaproteobacteria bacterium
CCGCTTTCGCGGGGACGACTCGTGGAGATGAGGCGCACTACTCCAGCCCCTGCACCTTCGGCATTTCCTGCGTCGGCTGGATTTGCGGCGCGGCGGGTTTTGCTTCGACGGTCGCGGGTGCAGCCACTTGCGGAGGCGTTTGCGCATCGGCCGGTTTGGCCTGCACGGCAGCCGACTGCTGCGCCGGCGCGGCAGCGGGCTTGGCTGCCGGTGGCTTTGCTTCGCCAGCGCGCAGCGGCGCCGCTCTCGGTATCGGCACCGAGGGCGTGCGGCTTGCGACATGCGGGACGGATGCCGGCGGCCGGGGCGGCCCTCCGGCAGTGCTGACAGGCGGTGGCGCGCCCACCGCACCATAGGTACCCCTCAGATCCTCGTTGAAATTGTCGCCCATCCGGTACGCCGGCATGAAGCGGATGATCCGCCCGTTGCGGGCATCGATCACCAGCCGTCCGTCATCGCCGCCACGATCGACCACGGAAATCGTGTAGACGAGGCCGCGCTGCTGCGGAATTCCCAGCGGTAAAAACCCGCTCTCGCGCAGGATGGTGTAGACCTCGGTCGGCGGCAGCAAGGTCGGCCCGTAGCGGGGCGCCGGGATTTCCGGCGGCATCGCGGCATAGGGACCCTCGACATCGGAGACGACCGTGTATGGCGATCTTCCGGTTTCATGCGGCGCCAAAATTTGCGCATTTGCCGCGGCGGCCATGACAACCAGCCCGGCGGAGATGACCCACCCTGTGAACAGCTTCATCGCCTACTCGCTCCTGTAACGCCCCCGCGCCCAGAGCATTTTTGCTCTTTGTCCCGGCGGCAACCTCGTCGCTGAATCCGGCGGTCCTTGGGCCGGATCGCGGCGCGTTTACTTCAAATCCGGGGCGAGGCGGCCGCCCCCGGCGCAGGACAGACGTGGCATGCGACCGGCGACTTTCGGGCGCTTGTGTGGTAGAAAAAAATTTGGCATGGTCGGAGTTAGGACAGTCATACTGTCTCAATTGCGGCCGCAAACCCGGCACGAGGATTGCAACGAAGTCGGGTGCTCCGGCGCCGGGAAAATAAAAGGCAGGGCCGTCCACCGGGGACGTTGGACGCCCAGGCCTTAATTTATGAAATTGCGGCTCGCGGAGGACGAGCGGTGGCCCGGTGGGTGCCGCGAACGCCCAAGGTGCGCCGAGCGACGGTGAGGCCCCTAGCCGGATTGAAGAGGACTTGAGATGAACGGGTCTGAGTTCGAGCGCGAAAACATCGCCACGGATGCGCTGTCGGCGGCCTCGGCCTCGAAACCGGCGGAGCAAGAGCGCGAGCACGACGGGCGTCCGCCCGCCGAGGGTCTCTACGATCCCTCGCAGGAAAAGGATTCCTGCGGCGTCGGCTTCATCGCCAATATCAAGGGCAAGAAGTCGCATCAGATCGTCTCCGACGCGATGAACATCCTCTGCAATCTCGAGCATCGCGGCGCGGTTGGCGCCGATCCGCGCGCCGGCGATGGCGCCGGCATTCTGGTGCAGATCCCGCACGCCTTCTTCGCGCGCAAGACCAAGGAGCTCGGCTTCACGCTGCCGCAGCCTGGCGCCTATGCGGTCGGCGCGCTGTTCATGCCGAAGGAGACGGCGTGGCGCAAAGTCATCAAGAGCATCATCGCCGACCAGATCAAGGCCGAGCAACTGACATTGCTTGGCTGGCGCGACGTGCCGACAGACAATTCCTCGCTCGGCCAGACCGTCAAGCCGACCGAGCCCGCCCACATGCAGGTGTTCATCGGCCGCGGCGCGCATATCAAGAACGAGGACGAGTTCGAACGCCGGCTCTACATTCTTCGCAAGTCGATTTCACAGGCGATCTATCAGCGCCGCGACCGCGGCCTCGCCCGCTATTATCCGGTGTCGATGTCGTGCCGCACCGTGGTCTACAAGGGCATGTTCCTCGCCGACCAGCTCGGCAAATATTATCCCGATCTGGCGGAAGCGGATTTCGAGAGCGCGCTGGCGCTGGTGCACCAGCGTTTCTCGACCAACACCTTCCCGACCTGGTCGCTGGCGCATCCGTACCGGATGATCGCGCATAATGGCGAGATCAACACGCTGCGCGGCAACGTCAACTGGATGGCGGCGCGGCAGGCCTCGGTGCATTCGGAGCTGTATGGCAAGGACATCAGCCGGCTGTGGCCAATCTCCTACGAAGGCCAGTCCGACACCGCCTGTTTCGACAACGCGCTTGAGTTCCTGGTGCAGGGCGGCTACTCGCTGCCGCACGCCGTCATGATGATGATTCCGGAAGCCTGGGCCGGCAATCCGCTGATGGATGAACAGCGCCGTTCGTTCTACGAATATCACGCCGCGCTGATGGAGCCGTGGGACGGGCCCGCCGCAATCGCCTTCACCGACGGCCGCCAGATCGGCGCTACGCTCGACCGCAATGGCCTGCGCCCGGCGCGCTATCTCGTCACCAGCGACGATCGCATCGTGATGGCGTCGGAAATGGGCGTGCTGAAAATCCCGGAGGAGCACATCGTCACCAAGTGGCGGCTGCAGCCCGGCAAGATGCTGCTGGTCGACCTCGAACAGGGCCGCCTCATTCCGGATGACGAGATCAAGGCGCAGCTTTCGAAGAGCCATCCCTATCGCGAGTGGCTCGAGGGCACCCAGATCGTGCTGGAGGAATTGCCGGATGCGCCGACCAAGGGCATGCGCTCCAACCTGCCGCTGCTCGATCGGCAGCAGGCGTTCGGCTACACCCAGGAGGACATCACCATCCTGATGACGCCGATGGCCTCGACCGGCGAAGAGGCCAACGGCTCGATGGGCAACGACACGCCGATCTCGGCGCTGTCGGACAAGCCGAAGCAGCTGTTCACCTACTTCAAGCAGAATTTCGCGCAGGTCACCAATCCGCCGATCGATCCGATCCGCGAAGAGCTGGTCATGAGCCTGGTCTCGATCATCGGGCCGCGGCCGAACCTGTTCGATCTGCAGGGCTTGGCCGGCACCAAGCGGCTTGAAGTGCGCCAGCCGATCCTGACCG
>VAZH01000660.1 GCA_005884465.1 Alphaproteobacteria bacterium
CGCGGCCCGGTGACCGATCCGATCCGACCACAGCAGAAGTGGAAAGATGAGGGCCACAATCACGACCTGCCCAATCTCCACGCCGATGTTGAAAGCCGCGAGCGCGGGCACGGCCGCATTCGCTGGCAGCCCGATCTCCTGCAGCGCGCTGGCGAAGCCGAAGCCGTGAATGAGCCCGAAAACGAACGTCACCCGCCAGCGACCGTCCACATTGCGCAAGAAAAAGTTCTCGACCGCTACAAATATGATCGTCGCGGCGATCGCCGGTTCGACGATGGCACTTGGGAATACGACAATCTGCAGCGCAGCAAGGGACAGCGTGATCGAGTGAGCAATCGTGAAGGCGGTGACGATCTTGATCACCGGCCACAAACGCTGCGCCCAAAGCACGATCGCGGCAAGGAATGCGATGTGATCGTAGCCGAGAAAGATGTGCTCGATACCGGCCTGGACGAACCGCCCGACCACCTGGAGTGCCGACGACCCCGCACCGGACAGAGCGACCTCGGGCGCTCTGCTGTCGAGGGCAAGCTCGCGCTCGCCGCTCTCGGTTGCGATGATAGCCAAATGTCGTGCGGTAGGATCCACGTCGTGAAACAGGGTCGCGCGATAGCGCAGCTCGCCGCCATCCAATGGACAGGTCCATGCCACCGTCACCAGAACGTGGGTGTCGGCCGGCAGTGCCGTTCCTGGCCTAGGCGCGCATTGCTGCCTGCCGGCAAAGACTGCAACGTGGTCGCCAATGTAGGTGAGCACTGACGGCGCCATGACCGCCAGCGCCACACGGTTGACCTCGCCCGATCCCGCTTCGGTGATTCGAACCCCGGCCGACTTTTCGTAGTCGCGACCAAGGGCATTGATTTCCACTTCGACCGTGCGGCCGTGGACCACGATGCGCGAGGTGCTGACCCCGGCATTGTGCGCCTGCGCCGCCCAAGTGGCGATGGCAGCGACGGCAACGCTGGCCAGGGCAAGCCAGGCGCGAGCCGCTGTCGCGGCGGGACCGCTGTTGAGTCGAGCACGGCCTGGGCGCATCCGGAGGCTTTGTCTAAAGCGCGTTCGGCGGAGTGCCCAGTTCATTGGCGTCGCTGGCGTCGGTCGCCAATCATTCGGCACCGCCCAGGCGCTTAATGATTACGCCGGCCGTCGCGGCACGAATGCTCTGGGGGTAGGCTTCTGAGAACGCCCCGAGCGCCGTCCGCGCCTTGCCGGCGTAAGCGCGCCTTTCCTTAGGCGGCGCAAGCTGTGAGGCCCGCGCAAGATCGATGGCGTGAATGAACGCTGCCTCCTCGGCGTCGGCCCCGCTCGCGATGGCCAACGCCAACGCCTTGGCCTCGGCGATCTGGTGGTCAAGATCGTCCAACCCAATGCCGACAAGCTGAAAAGGATCGAGTACGAAGCTCTCGTAGAAGCCGGCTTTCAGGAGCTCGAACCGCGCGCGCAGCGAATAAGGTGCTTCGGGTGAGAGGCGAATGGCCTCCTCGAGCGGGGTTCTCGGCAGGCGGTAGCGCCCGATCGCATCGTCCAAGCTGGGCGCCAGATCGCGCTGGACGAGAGCCTTCAGCAAAAGTTCGGCGTTAACCGTAAGCCGACCGCTGTGCGCCGCGAGATCGCGGTTGAGGATGTTGGTCGCCTCGACTAGAACCATACCGAGTGCAAATCGCGTCATGCCCTCAGGTCCTGGCCCGGCGGCTGTTTTGGCGAGCGCGACCTCCTCGTCGGCAGCGGAGACGAGCCCG
>VAZH01000040.1 GCA_005884465.1 Alphaproteobacteria bacterium
GGGCGCGAAGCTTGGCCCGGCGATGCTGTTTTTCGGCTGCCGCCATCCCGATCAGGATTTTCTGTACGCGGATGAACTGAAAGCCTTCGAAGCCGACGGCATCACCGAACTGCATACCGCGTTCTCGCGCGCGCAGGCTCCGAAGACCTATGTGCAAAACCTGGTGGCGGCCGAGAGCGAACGGGTTTGGAGCCTGATCGAAAACGGCGCGATCATTTACGTCTGCGGCGACGGCGGAAAGATGGAGCCCGACGTCAAGGCCGCATTGGTTGCGATCTATCGCGAACGCAAGAGCGCCGATGCCGCGGCGGCACTGCGCTGGATCGACGATCTCGGCACCAAAAATCGCTACGTGCTCGACGTCTGGGCGGGTGGGTAACATTGTTTCATCTTTTGCCACACGTACCGCGTCATCCTGAGGTGCGCGCTCCTGCGCGCCTCGAAGGATGGGCCGCTTGCACCTTCGCCAGTCATCCTTCGAGGCTCGCCGAAGAGGCTCGCACCTCAGGATGACGCTCTCAGGTGTCATCGTTTCGGCAATCGCTCGAAGGCCGGCATGCCCTCGGGGATGTGATGAAAAGCCTGCTTGTCGATGGTGAAGATCGCCATTTGCGGGCTGCCATACAGGCTGGGATCATCGAGCGTGCCGACTTTTAGAATCACCGCGGGCAACCCCGGCCGTCGCGTAAGCATATGCGTGCCGCATTCGGCGCAGAATTCCCGCGTCACGGCGCCTTCGAGATCGCTGCGCGTGAATTGCCTGGGCATTCCCTTGGTAAAGCTGAAGCCGTCGCGCGGCATCAGGACAAACATGTTGGGAGAGCCTCCGCTGATGTACTGACACTCGCGGCAGTGGCATTGCGCCTTCATCATCGGCTCGCCCTCGGCCAGATAGCGCACCTGGCCGCAATAGCATCCGCCTTCCAGTTTCATTGGACCCTCCTAGTGCATCGCCTTGGCGGAGGCGGCGCGGGCGTGCTTGTCGATCGCATCGATAATCTGGGGCCACATCGGGATCGGCAGCGCGTGGCCCATGCCTTCGATCATCAGGAGCTTTGCACCGGGGATCGACGCTGCGGTATCCTTGCCGCCTTCGGGGCGCACCAGGGGATCGACGGTGCCGTGAATCACCAGGGTGGGCGCCTTGACTGATGCCAGCCGCTTCTTGCGGCTGCCTGAGGCGAGTACCGCGCGGAGCTGCCGTCCGACGCCGGCCGGATTGAGGCCGCGCTCATAGGTGCGTTCGGCGCGGGCGCGATCGAGCGCTTCGTCCTGCGGAAAGCTGCCGGCGCGCAGGATTTTCCAGGTCTGCGCGAAGCGCTCGAAATACTCTTCCTTGGTGGCCGGCGGCGGCGCCATCAGGACGGCGGCGGCTTCGCGCGTCGGCGGCGGCACTTTTGGATGGCCGGTGGTCGACATGATCGAGGTGAGCGAGCGCACCCGCTGCGGAAACGAGATCGCCAGTTCCTGGGCGATCATGCCGCCCATCGACGCGCCGACCAGATGCGCCGACTTGATGCCGAGCACGTCCATCAGGCCGACGGTATCCTCCGCCATGTCGCTCAGCGTGTAAGGCGCAGCGACCGGGATCTTCAGGAACCGCAGCTTGAGCATTTCGAAGGGGGTCAGGCGCTTGCCGCCGGTCATCCTGCTGGATTTGCCGATGTCGCGATTGTCGAACCGGATCACGCGAAACCCCCGCGCCGCAAGCTGCCGGCAGAACTCGTCATCCCAATGGATCATCTGGGCGCCCAGCCCCATGATCAGCAGCATCGGCTCTGCGCCGGCGTCGCCAAAAATCTCGTAACAGAGTTCGATGCCGTTGGCCCGGGCGATCCGCGGCGGCTGATGGGCTGTTACTTTCAACTCGGTTGTTCCCTTGGAATGGTCGCAGAATGGTATTGCGATGAGGACTCTATGGCACGGTTTTTCGCGCCGCAGAAGGCTTCCTGACAGCGGGAAAGCGGCAAATCGACGCCTGCATTGTTGACCGTCTTGTCACAACAGTGTGGTATGACGAACAGGCGGGGCGCCAAAGCCCTCGTGATCATGCTGGAGGACGCCAATGGCAGACAAGAGCAACGATCCGGTCGCGATGTGGCAAAACATGATCGGCGAGATGGAGAAGGGTTTCAACTCCTTCGCCAATCAGGCGATGGCGTCGCCGGAATTCAGCAAGGCGATGAACCAGGTGGGCGGGGCCACGGCGGGCGCGCAGAAGCAGCTCGGCGAATTGATGGAAAAATATTTCGTCAGCATGAATCTGCCGAGCCGGGCGCAAATGGTCAGCATGGCCGAGCGGCTGCAGTCGATCGAAGGGCAGTTGAACGAAATCAAGGCGCTGCTGCATCAAGTCCATAGCAACTCCGCGGCGTCGGGAGGCGGATATCCGGCCGCGCCCAGGCCGCCGCGCACCCGGCGTCCGCCGTCCGCGGGCGGAGAGCAAAAATGAACGCCAGCGCTGGCCTAAGTCTCCCGGCCCTCGATCTGGCGTCGATCCCGGAACGGATCCAGTCCGAGGTTCAGCGCGCGATCCAGCGCAGCATCAAGGGCGTCGAATATATCGCCTCGTCGGGCCCTTCGCTCGGATCGACACCGAAAGATATCCTGCACGTCCGCGGCACGATGAATCTGTATCACTATCGGCCGATCGCCGACGAGATCTATCGGGTGCCGATCCTGATCGTGATGGCGACCACCAATCGCGGCTACATCCTCGATATGGTGCCGGGCCAGAGTTTTATCGAATTTCTCCTCAAGCGCGGCTACGACGTCTACATGCTGGACTGGACCGCGCCCAGGCCGGAAGAGAAGTCGCTGCGGATGGAGGACTACGTCCTCGATTTCATTCCGGATTGCGTCCGCCGCGTGCAGCAGGATTCCGGCGAGACCGACATCACGGTGATCGGCTATTGCTTCGGCGGCGTGCTGTCGCTGCTTTACGGCTCGATCTTCGCCGATGGTCCGATGAAGAACCTGATCTGCTTCACCACTCCGGTCGATTTCCGCGAGATGAAGCTGTTTCAGAATTTCTCGGACCGGCGTTACTTCGATGTCGACCGGCTGGTCGACAGCGTCGGCAACGTTCCGCCCGAGATGATTCTGTCGTCATTCGAGATGTTGCGGCCGGCCTCGCGCGTCGTGGGCCAGGTGCAATTATGGGAAAACATCTGGAACGACGAGTTCGTCAAATCCTATCGGATGTTCGATCGTTGGGCGACCGATACGCTGCCGCTGGCCGGCGAGTATTTCCGCTCCATCACCAAGGACCTGATGTGGGACAACAAGCTGTTCAACGGCACCATGTCGGTCGGTGGACGCGCGGCCGACATAGCAAAGATCAAGGTGCCGATCCTGCATGCGGTAGGCGAGCACGATCACATCGTGCCCTATGATGCGGCCAAGCATTTGATTCAAAAGGTCGGCTCGACCGACAAGGAAGAGGTGATGCTGAAGGGCGGCCATGTCAGCCTTGTCGCCGGCGCCAACGCCATCAAGCGGCTGTGGCCGAAACTCGATTCATGGTTATGCGAGAGATCGACATGAGCAACGAAACACGTTCCTATCCGCGCCGCGAGACGACCGACGCCGGCGAGATCGAATTCCGGTTGATGTCGCAGGCCGATGAAGCCGCCGTGCTGGACTTTGCGCAAAAACTGCCGACCCACGACCTGTTGTTTCTGCCTCGCAATATCAGCCAGCCGAAAGTGCTGTCGGCATGGATCAAGGAAATCGAGCGCGGCGCGATCAAGAGCCTGCTGGCGGTCAAGGACGGCAAGGTGGTCGGTTGTGGCACGCTGGTCCGCGATCCCCTGTCGTGGTCGCCGCATGTCGGCGAAATCCGGATGGTTATCTCGCAAGACGTCCGCGGCCAGGGCGTAGGTCGGGCACTGTCGCAGGAAACCTTCGCACTGGCTCTGGGAGCTGGACTTGAGAAGCTGTCGGTGCAGATGACGGTCGATCAGCAGGCCGCGATCGCGTTATTCGAGAGCCTGGGTTTCAAGGCCGAGGCGCTACTGCGCGACCATGTGCGGGATGTGGACGGCAAAAAGCACGATATCGTCGTCC
The DNA here is from genome assembly GCA_005884465.1 of Alphaproteobacteria bacterium. Lineage (GTDB taxonomy): Bacteria > Pseudomonadota > Alphaproteobacteria > Rhizobiales > Xanthobacteraceae > Bradyrhizobium. The sequence continues at coordinate 4,069 of VAZH01000040.1, forward strand.
TCGGGCACAACGTGGCGCAGGTCCAGGCCCAGATGGAAGCCTACGGCCTGCCGGGGGCCGTGCAGCACTAGACGAACCTGCGCCGGTTTATCCGGCAGGTTGCATAATACCTAGGCGGATCACGAATTCGTGATGTCGCATCGCAACATTGATGTTGCGCCGCACCATCGACTATGACATAACGATGTCGCCCCGGGCCAATCCGGACGGGGTGAGCCCATAGCTCAAACCTGAGGATGGAGAGACCCAAATGACCACCGAGACCGAAACCAATTCCGTGCTGAACACCGTCAAGGAAGCTTTCGCGCCCGTCACCGAAGCGCTCAAGAACTTTCAGAACATGGAAGTTCCCGAGGCTGCCCGCGAGTTCGTCAAGAAGACTGCCGGCACCGCCAAGGAGCGTGCTGCTGACCTGCATGCAGGGTCGGAGAAGGTTACTGCCGTGATTGAGAGCGCGGTTGCCGATTCCGTCAGCGAGGCGGCAAAAATCAGCCGCAACATCCAACAGGCGCTCTATCAGGACGCCGAAGCGTTCTTCGCCGGCATCGACAAGCTGGCGTCCGCCAAGTCGCTCAACGAGGCGGTTCAGATCCAGTCCGATATGGCCCGTGCGCGCGGCGAAGTGTTGATCTCGCGGGCGAAGTCCACCAGCGAATATCTCGGCCAACTCGTCGCCAACGGTGCGAAGACCGCTCAGGAGAACTTCTCCAAGGTCTATAACAAGACCGCCTGATCGCGATCGACTGACTGCCACTCAATTCGAAGGCCCGCTCAGGCGGGCCTTCTTTTTGAGACGCAGCTTAATTGATCGGTGTTGCTCCTCATGGTGAGGAGGCGCTCTTGCGCCGTCTCGAACCATGAGGCCTCATCCTTCGAGACGCGGCGAAGAGGCCGCTCCTCAGGATGAGGGTCTCCATTTGAAAGCCGCCATGACCTCATCCGCCACATCTTCGTTCGACACGCCCGGCGACGCCGCGCGTGCCGCCGAATTGCGGCGCGTCAAGGCGCTGGCGACGCTGGTGCTTGGGGGCACGCTGACTCTGTTCGTGACGGCGAAGGCGCTGCTGCCATTGCATCCGATCTTCGGCTTCATCGCGGCGTTCGCTGAAGCAGCCACGATCGGCGGATTGGCCGACTGGTACGCGGTAGTGGCACTGTTCCGCAGGCCTTTGGGATTGCCGATCCCGCACACCGCGATCATCCAGAGCAACCAGCACCGCATCGCCGACAAGCTCGGCGAATTCATCGAGGTGCATTTTCTGGAAGCCGCGCCGGTGGAAGCCAAGTTGCGCCAGGTCGATTTCGCCTCCTTCATTGCCGACTGGCTCGGCGATGAAAAACGTAGCGCGGATCTTGCGCGCTTCATTTTGCGGCTGTTGCCAGAGGCGCTAACAGCATCGGAAACGTCCGGCCTCAATTCGTTCATCGGCCGCCGCATCCTGACCCAGATTCAATCGATTGATCTGGCGCCGCTCGCGGCCGGCACACTGCGCACCTTCGTCAGCGAGGGGCGTCACCGCGGCTTCCTCGACGAACTTCTGCTAGCGGTGCACGAAACGCTGAACAGGCCGGAAACGATGGAGGCGATTCGCCAGAAGATTCGCAATGAATTGCCGACCCTTCTCAAGCTCTACCGCGCAGATGCCTACCTGATGAAGAAAATCGCGGCTTCCGCGACGGCGTTTTTCGACGAAGTGCGGACTAATCCAAATCATCCGTTCCGCGGCGAATTCGATCGCCTGGTGTTGTCGTTCATCGATCGGCTCGAGGGCCAACCTCAATTTGCCGAACGGCTCGACGCGCTGAAGCATGATCTTTTGGCGAGGCCCGAACTCGGCGAGCTGACGCAACATCTGTGGTCAAACGTGAAGGATTTCGTGGACCGCAACGCCGCAGGCGAGAGCGAGGTGCTTCGGCATCATCTCACCGGCCTCCTTGTTAAGGCGGGCAATCAGCTCGCAGCCGATTCCGAGATGCGCGCCGAAATCAACAATGGCCTCGTTGTGGTGCTGCGCAGCCTCATCGCCGACCAGAAAAGCGGCGTCTCGAGCTTCATCTCCGACCAGGTCAAGGCCTGGGACATGGCGCAGCTGATTTCGCTGATCGAAATCAACATCGGCAAGGATCTGCAATACATCCGCTTCAACGGCTCGCTGATCGGCGGCCTTGCCGGATTGGGGCTCTACTCGATCGAATTCGTGCTGCGGTGGCTGTGACTTTTAGATCACTGCAAGGCTTTTAAATGAGGCAATCCCTTGCTGCGTCACTATGAGCCGCTTGAAAGCGGAAATCCGGTTCCCTAGCTTTGCGGGGAAATTGTTGCGTTGCGGAACGATTCTACGCGGTTTGCGTCTTCCTGTTGGTCCATTGGTCGGTTGCCGAAACTCAAGGGGCCGATCCTGAAAGGAGCTACGATGTCCGCCACTGCCCACGCGCTGCGCCCACCGTCCAGAACCCTGATGTTGCTGGAGGGGCGCGCCATCCACGAACTCGGCGCCTTTCTCGGCGCGTTGCCGCTGCTCAGCCTGGCGCCGAGGGGCGACGGGCATCCGGTGCTCGTGTTGCCCGGGCTGGTCGCTTCGGACACTTCGACCCGTCCGCTGCGCAGCTTCCTGAAAAGTCGCGGCTATGCCGCCAGCGGCTGGCGTCAGGGCCGCAACCTTGGCCCGCGCCAAGGCGTGCAGCATGCGATGATCGATCTGGTGCATGAGCTGACCGACGCGCATGGGCGCAAGATCAGCCTGATCGGCTGGAGCCTGGGCGGTGTTTACGCGCGCCAGCTAGCAAAGATGATGCCGGATCGCGTGCGCTCGGTGATCACCCTTGGCAGTCCGTTTGCGGCCCATCCGAAGGCCACCAACGCCTGGCGCGTCTA
>VAZH01000041.1 GCA_005884465.1 Alphaproteobacteria bacterium
CCGAAGGCAAGTGGGCGCCGTTCGACCGCAGCGGCTGGCGCGGCCTGGTCTATCCGGACCCGAATCGTTAAGCGCTTGGCGCTTCCTTACCTCGCCCCGCTTGCGGGGAGAGGCATAGGCCGCCCTTGGCGGCCGTCCTAAAAGAACGCCGAAGCGAAGCTTCGGCTCTGTTGCAAAGCAATCCGGGTGAGGGGGGACTCTCCACAAGCAGAGTTTGTGGATGCAGCCCCTCATCCCAACCTCTAAGAGCGAGCTTCGCTCGTCTCGAACCCCGTGAAGGACGGGAGAGGGAGATGTCCGCACGGCGTTTTCATGAATCGGCCAAACGCGCTATGCGTTGCGCATGGCGCATCCGCTTGCCCGCATCATCGAACAGCTCAAGCGCGAGCCCTCGCGCACCGGCTCCATCGTCATCACGGTGTTCGGCGATGCCAT
>VAZH01000662.1 GCA_005884465.1 Alphaproteobacteria bacterium
TGGCTGGGGCGGGAGGATTCGAACCTCCGCATGGTGGAATCAAAATCCACTGCCTTACCACTTGGCGACGCCCCAATAAGGCCGGCTGGAGAAGCGGCGGGACGATAGACTTCCCGCGGTTGTCGTTTGGCAACGCCGGTCTATAGAGGGAGTTGAGGCATTTCAACCGGCTGGGGCGAAATTTCGCCCGGCATCAAATCCTCCGAATTCGGGCTGTTCATTCCGATCGATCTCCATTTCCGCACCTGATATCAGGCTACCTCTCTCCGATCGATCTTGCGCGCCGGCCCGGGCGGCAGGGGCTTCCTTTCGTGCCAAATGCATGGCGTTGCGGGCCATTCCTCCATCGGAGAGTTGAGAGAACGCCGATTTCGTGGGAAGACATCAGCCTGCTGCTCCCTCCTTTGGAGACCACGGCCATGACCTACCGCGCGCCGATCAATGACATGCTCTTGTCCCTCAATCATGGCGCGGGCCTAGAGGCCGCCGTGAAAGCCGGCCATTACGGCGATTTCGACGCCGACATCACGACCGCCGTGCTGGAGGAAGCCGGACGGTTTGCCACCGACGTGCTGGCGCCGCTCAATCGCGTCGGCGACGAGCACGGCATCAAGCTCGAGGCCGACAAGGTGACCACCGCCCCGGGCTGGCCCGATGCGTACCAGCGCTGGACGGCTGCGGGCTGGAACGCGGTGTCCGGACCCGAAGCGTTTGGCGGCCAGGGCCTTCCGCTCGCCATCAACGCCGCCTGCACCGAGATCTGGAGCGCGTCGAATATTGCCTTCGGGCTCTGCCCGCTGCTGACGCTGAGCGAGATCGAGGCGCTCGACGCGCATGGCAGCGACGAGCTAAAAAAAATCTATCTGGAAAAGCTGGTATCCGGCGAGTGGACCGGCACCATGCAGCTCACCGAGCCGCAGGCCGGATCGGATGTCGGCGCGCTGCGCACCCGCGCCGAGCGCGCGCCCGACGGCAGCTACCGCATCAAGGGCACGAAAATCTTCATCACCTATGGCGATCACGACATGACCGACAACATCGTGCATTTCGTGCTGGCGCGATTGCCCGACGCGCCCGCCGGGACCAAAGGCATCTCGCTGTTCCTGATACCGAAATTCTTGGTCAATGCCGACGGCTCGCTGGGGCAGCGCAACGACATCTACCCCAGCGGCGTCGAGCACAAGCTCGGCATGCATGCTTCGCCGACCTGCACCATGACCATGGGCGACAGCGGCGCGATCGGCTACCTGATCGGCGAGGAAAACAAGGGCATGCAGTGCATGTTCACGATGATGAACCAGGCGCGGCTCGGCGTCGGCCTCGAGGGCGTCGGCATCGCCGACCGCGCCTATCAGCAGGCGCTGGCCTTTGCGCAGGAACGCCGCCAGGGCCGCGCCGTCGGCAAGGATGGCAACGGTTCGGACCCCATCATCGTGCATCCCGACGTCAAGCGGATGCTGATGCAGATGCGCGCGCTGACCGCGGCGGCGCGGACGATCTGCTACGCCACCGCGGTCGCGCTCGATGTTTCGGTGCGGGCGACCGACGCCAAGACGCGCGGCCTCGCCGCCGCGCGCGGCGCGCTGTTGACGCCGATCGCAAAAGCGTTTTCGACCGACATCGGCAACGAGGTCACCTCGCTGGGCGTGCAGATCCATGGCGGCATGGGGTTCATCGAGGAAACCGGCGCCGCGCAGCATTATCGCGACGCCCGCATCACCCCGATCTATGAGGGCACCAACGGCATCCAGGCGATCGACCTGGTGACGCGAAAGCTGGCGGCCAATGGCGGCGAGTCGGTATGGGCGCTGCTCGACGAGCTCTCCGGCATCGTCAAGCGCGTCGAGACTTCCAACGATCCCGCCTTCGGCACGTCGGGCGCAAAGCTGCGCGACGCGCTGGCCTCGCTCGAGCGCACCAGCCGCTGGCTGCTGGAGCGCGTCGCTTCCGGGCCGAACGACGCGCTGGCTGGCGCCACGCCCTACCTGCGGCTGTTCGGCTCGACGCTTGGCGGCTGCATGCTCGCCGGCGAGGCGCTCGCCGCGCGCGATCTCGGCAAAGCAAGCGGCGATCCCGAACGCTATGTCACGCTGGCGCGGTTCTTTGCCGAAAATATTTCGGTGCAGGCGGGCTCGCTGGAGAAGACCGTGATGGACAGCGCCGACGCCGTGAACGGCGCCGACGCGGTGCTGCTGGCGTAGGGCATCAGTCGGGCAGACGATTTCTGGATGCTTCGCCGCTGCGCACCTCGCAACGACGCGCGAGCGTTTCGTAGCTTCGGCAAAAGGCGCACTCGCGCTGCTACATAAAAGGCCGTCATACCCCGCCACCGGGTCTCGCTTTCGGCGAGCCCGATGACAGGCTCCAGCGGGGTATCCAGTACGCCGCGGCTTCTCGATTTTGTCACAGACGTCTTTGGAATACTGGATCGCCCGGTCAAGCCGGGCGATGACAGCTGGTGTGTGGGCGCGTCTTGAAACCGTCATTGCGAGGAGCGTAGCGACGAAGCAATCCACACCTCGCATGGACTCTGGATCGTTTCGCGGAGCCTGTCATGGGGCGCGCGTTCGCGCGACCCGTTGGCTCGCAATGATGGCATCCTCATTTGAACAGCAGGGACAATCTCAGACGCTAGATACGCCTCCGCATTCCCGCGGCGCGATCCGCCCGAGTTTTTACATGAAGCGTTCGCCCAAAGAAATCAGAGGGTTCATCTCGCCCTGCGACTGCCATTGCGCGCCTGACGCCCTCGCGTCCACCGCATCCCGCCCCGCGTCCGTGACGATCGCGAACCGCCCCTCTGTTGGGACGGGACGGCTTGGATATGCATCTGATTTGGGTCAGGCGAGAACGGAAATATTTTTGCAA
>VAZH01000042.1 GCA_005884465.1 Alphaproteobacteria bacterium
AGAAAGGCGCGGCGCGAGCGTCATCCATCCGGCGCTCGCAGCCCAGCTCAGCGCCAGCGCGCCGGCGAATACGATCGATGCTTTTCCGATGGCGTCGAGGCCGACGCCGAGCAAGGCATATTGCAACCACACCACGAAAATGTAGTGCAGGAGATAGATGCTGTAAGCGTTGTCCGACAGACTATCGAGCAGACGGTGGCGCATCCGCATCAGCCGCAGGCACATCGCAAGCAGGGAGAGGGCGCCGGCGGCGCAGGCGACGGGAAAGGCGAACGCCGCAGCCAGCCGATAGGTGAGTGGGCTAGCGTCCCAGTCCGGCAACGTCAGCGACGTCAGCCCGCCCCAGACCGCCATGCTCGCGACGGCGACCGCGAGCCATGTCTGCCAGTGGCACGCCAGCGGACCGTCATGGCGCAGCACGCCGCGCTCAATACCGTAACTGCCGATCGCAAATGCCGCGAAGAAATAGACGACGTAGTGAAATGGTCGGCTGAGCAGCAGGGAAAACGGACCGAGGGACGGCCAGTCCCACGGTCCGAACAGCATCGCCAGCGGAACGTAGGCCAACATCGACAGCGCGATCAGGCTGACGAAGAAGGCAAGCGGACGATCGGTGAACCTCCCGGCCAGGCGACCCAGCGCCTGGACCCATTGCGGCGCGAGCGCATGAAGACCGGCAGCAAGCGCGCTCAGCACGCATAGCTGCCATAGAAACCATGCCGGCCCGGCCGGCCACATCGGCAGCGCCATCCAATGCTGCCAGAATGCCGGGAAAGACGGATCGGCGGCGGTTGCGCGATATGACGCGAAATAGGCGATCGGGCTGAGCACAGCGGCCGCGAGAACGAACGGCAATCCGATCCGCCAGCCCCGTTCCGACAAATATTTAAGACTTCCTTTACGGCTCAGGCTGGCGGGAGTGAACAACCCCGCCAGAAAGAACATCAGGGACATCAGGCTGACGTCCTGCCAGGCGCAGAAAAGGTCGAAGCCGAACCAGCGCCTCTCGTCGAGTATGGGAAAGGCGATCCACCGATATGGCGGTGCATCAAAGGCAAACGGATCAGCCGGCTGCGATGCGAGGTAGGCCAGCGCCGAGTGAAAGGCGACAACGATAAGGATGACAACCGCGCGCAGGTTGCTGAGTGCAACGTTAGGGCGTGAAATCATGTGGCACCCATCCAGCGTGACTGTTTGGAACCTGCATGGAACCAACGTGGAACCGGGTTCCTGGTTCCAAAACAGCGGCACGCCGGGAGTACGGCGGGCGCCCGAGACCGGCCTCAGTAGCCGGTCATTTCAAGATACCCCACCCCGCCGTGGCTGCCCCTAAAACTGATCGGCCCTTCCCAGTAGCGAAAGCTCGTTGCCATCCAGCTCCTCGCATTCAGCGGGCTACACTCGATCGAAAGCGCCAGCCGAGGAATTGCGATGCGCCACGCGACCGGAATCTTGCGGCCTTCGATCTCGGTAAACGCCGTCGGCGTCATCTCGATATCAGCGGATGCGAGCTGTTCGGTTTTGCCGGCTGGCAGGATCCAGTTGCCGGAACGGTAGTTGTTGCCGTCGGCCTGGCGCAGCCGAAACAGCATGAGTTTTTCGCCCTCGTTGAGATGCAGCGAAAGCCAGTCCCAACCGGTTTGATCCGAGGTGAGCGGCTGGCTGCTCCATTCCCGATCCATCCAGGCCCGCCCGGTAACTTGTGCAGGCTTGTCGTCGATGGTGATGCTGCCCGCCACCTTGAAATAGGGCTGGCTGTAATAATACGAGGCCTGTCCGCGCTCGGATTTCTTGCTGTATCCACCGTCGCCCTGCAGCACCAGCGCCCGATCGGCGTCGAGCCGCAGCGTATAGCTGAAATCCGTACCCGATGCGGTGAGCTCGAGCGGCGCGATAGAGTCGTCGCCTATCGGATCAAGCCCGCGCATTTGCCATGAATCGATCCAGGCTCGAAACGGTTTTGGCTCCACGCCGGCCTGGCCGACGCCGCCGCGGGCAAACGTTTCGCTGTAGCGGTGGGTGTCAGCGCGGGTTACCGCCGCGTGGCCCATCCATATCTGCTGGTTGGCCCAGCCCTCCTGTTGCGCGCCCGGCTGCATCGCCTGACGAAACAAGGTCCATTGCGCGCCATAGGCAATCCCGGCCGCGTCCATCAGATTCGTGGTCACGTACCACCACTCGATCCGGTAATCCGGGTGCGGTCCGTGATCGGCAGGAAATGCGAATGTCTTGCCGGGAATGACGGATGCGAATCCGCCGCCATTCATGCCAAGCCCGGCAAACCCCTGCGCCAGCGCAGCTTTGCCGCCAAGCCCGAGAACAACGGCGCCGCCCGTAAAGGCGCGGCGGGATATCGCGAACTTATCGTTCATCGGCAAAGATCTTCACCAGGCTCGCCGGCTGCATGCGCGCCAGTTTTATCATGGGAATGAGCGCCGCCAGCAGCGAAGCCGCCATCGCCACGCCCACCAGCTCGAGCAGTTGCAGCGGAAAGACGTGAAACGGCAGCCGCCAGCCGAAGGCCTTCACATTCACCACCGCGATCAGGCACCACGCCACCAACAGGCCGAGCGGCAGCGCGAGCACCGTTGTGATCAGCGCAACCGACATGGTCTTCGCTAGCTCAATGGCCGCAAGCCGCCGCCGCGTGACTCCGATGGCCCATAGCGGCGCTAGCTGCGGAAGGCGGGAATTGCCAAGGGTCAAGAGGCTGGTCAGCAGTGCGATGCCGGCTACTCCGAGCGTGAAGGTATTTAGTGCTGCCGTCACGGCAAAGGTCCGATTAAAAATCCGCGTTGATTCCGCCTTCAGCCTTGCCTGATCCACGAGGTTGCGGCCGTCGAGGCCAAATTTGTCCTGCAGCGATGATATCAGCGCAGGCACCGCCGCGGGCGCAACGCGCAGGCCTAATCGCGTTAGCGGGATTTGCGGAAAGCGGCGCGTCAACGCGGCGATATTGACGGCGATCTGTCCCTTCGGATTGCCGTAGTCGGCGTAGATGCCGACGACCTCGAGCCTCCAGTTTCCTCCGGGGGCGGGGACATCGAGCGAATCGCCGACGCCAAGCTTCAAACGCCGGGCTAATTGTTCGCTTACAAAGCCGGCGTCACCGGCGCGAAGGCGGCTCCAGGCGGTTGCGCTTGCTTGAAGCAGCGGCCAGCGATCCCTGTAGGTGGCGTGATCGGCGAGACCGAGAATTTCAATCGGCGCGCCGCCGATTTGTGTATCGGCCCGGCCGCTGGGCAGGATCGCTGCCACCTCCGGCCGCTCGCGCAGCCACGCCCTGATCTCGGCGGCCTGCGTATCGTCAGCGGCGTTGAGATAGACGTCTGCCGCCAGCCGTCCATCCAGCCAAATGATAAATGTTCGGCTGAAACTTTCCACCATGGTGCCGACACCGACATTGACCGCGAGCGCGAGCAAGAGGGCCATCAATGCGAGCGACAATCCCGAAAGCTGCTGGCGGCTGTCGGCCCAGAACCAGGCCGCAAGCGGTCGATGCGCGCTGCGCTGCCCCAACGAAAGCACCCGTTCCAGGATCGCGGGCAGGCCGAGCGCCGCGCCAAGCAGCAAGGCGGCGAGCACCGCAAACCCCGAAACCAGCGAATCGCCATACCACAGAAGGCCGCCCCCGGTCGCGAGCACGATCAGCGCCAGCGCGCTTTGGAAAATCAACCATCGGTGCTGGGCCTGCTGCCAGGCGTAGGGTTGCGCCGCAGCCAGCACCGGAAGACGAATCGCCCTTAACAGGCTTGTGGTCGCGGCCAGCAGCGCGCCGATGACGCTGATGGTGATGCCGGCGATCCACCATTCGCGCTTGAGCGTCAAGTGTCCTGGAATTTGTGCGCCGTAAAGTCCGCGCAAGGACGCTGCGACATCTGGCAATAGCGACGCTGCGATCAGGTAACCGCAGACCAGGCCCACGATGCCTGCGACCAGCGCCAGCGAGACCAGCTCAACCAGCAACACCGCATTTAGCATGCCCGCGGAAACCCCGCACGCGCGCAGCGTCCGCAGCGTCGGCAGGCGCTGCTCGAACGCAAGTCCGATAGCCGAATTGACGATGAACAGTCCGACCACAAACGACAACAGGCCAAAAGCGGTCAGGTTCAGGTGAAAGCTGTCCGTGAGGCGTTCGAGATCGCTCTCGGCATCCGGCTCGACCAGGCGGAGTTTGTCGCCGGCAATATTTTCAAGCGGCGCGCGCCTGCCTTTGGCCTTGCCGACCAAAAGCCGGGAAATCTGATCCGGCATTTTGAGCAGCCGCTGGGCAATGCCGATATCGACCACCAGCACATCGGGCACAAGTTGCGGCTGGACGCGCAAAGGCGGCAGCAACGTGCCGTCGCTTGCCAGCGGCGTGACGCCTTCTGTCAGCTTGAGTTCGGAAAGCGTCTCAGGCGCCACCAGCATTTCTCCCGGAGGCGTCACGAACGATTGCAGCCCTGCCTTCCCGATCGCCGGCGCATTTCCCACTTCCGCGGGGAGGGTGACGGGCTCGATACCCAATAGCCGCAAGGATCTTCCGCCGATCTGGATCCGGCCCTCGACAACCGGAGATACCGGCCAGCCGGCGCGGCGCAGGTCGACAAACAGTTGCTGCGGAAAGGTCGCACTGTTGCGACTGACCAGCATTGCCGTTCTCGCGCCGCCGAAAGTTGCGGCCGCGCGGTCGTAACTAGTGCGCGCCTGCAGGTTCAACGCCTGCACGCCGCTCCACAGCGCGGTTGCGGAAATCAGACCGATCAGCAGGGTCGCGAGCTGCATCGGATGCCGCCGCCAATGGCTCAATAGAACCGCGAGAATCCAGACGAGGCGGCTCATGCGATCAATCCCGCATGGAGATTGATCCGGCGGTCGAGCGTGGCGGCGAGGCGCGCGCTGTGGGTCACCATCAAAAAGCCGCAGCCGCTTCGCTTAACCAGATCGCGCGCGAGCGCGAGAACGTCATCCGCCGTCGCCTCATCGAGGTTGCCGGTGGGCTCGTCGGCGAGAAGAAGCAGCGGTTTTGCCGCCAGCGCCCGGCCGATCGCAACCCGCTGCTGCTGGCCGCCGGAGAGCTGTTCCGGATAGCGGTGCAACAAACCGCCGAGCCCGAGCCGCTCCACCAGTTCGCCGTGCCAGGCGGGGTCGTGGCGTCCGGCAATGCGCGACTGGAACGCGAGGTTATCCTCGACATTGAGGCTCGGAATCAGGTTGAACTGTTGAAACACCAGGCCTAACCGGTCGCGCCGCAGCGCCGCGCGACCCGCATCGGTGAGATCCGAAACCGAGCTGTCGGCCAACCTGATCTCGCCGCCGTCTGGGCGGTCGAGACCTGCGATCAGATGCAACAGCGTGCTCTTGCCGCTGCCGGATTCGCCCGATAGCGCGACGCGCTCGCCGGCCGCGACACTCAGGTTGACGCCGCGCAACACCGCGATTTGCTCACCGGCAGCGCGATAGGTCTTGGTCAGGTTGCGAACGCTCAGCACGATTGGGTTGCCAATTGCCATGCGAAGCGTATGCGATCCTCACAACGGCTTCTGATACTTCAGCACGAACTCGTCGACCGGTACCACCGGACGAAACACGATGACATCCCGCGGATCTTCGGGGTGACGCAGGAAATCCGCTTCGGCCACGAGCTTGAAGCCGGCCGCCTCGATTTCCTGGCGCAGCACACTTTCCTCGATGCGATGGAACGTCTTGCCGACGCTCGTGCCATCGCCGGGACGCGCGGAATGGTCGGCGATGACAAGAAAACCGCCCGGTTTCAACGCGGCGAACATCTTCCGGTTCATCTCGGCACGATCGACCGGCATATAGGTCACGTCGTGGTAGGCAAAGAAAAACGTGATCAGATCGAGCCCGCTGACGTCGGGCGGTATCGGATCGTTAAAGTCCCTGATGACATGGACCACATTTTTCATGGCGGGCTTTTGCGCGCGGATATCGAATTTGTCCTTCACCAGGCGCTCGATTATCTCGGCCGGATCCTGCGCGTAGACCACGCCGGTCGGGCCGACGCTGCGCGCCAGGAGCTCCGTGCTGTAGCCGGCGTTGGCCTCCATATCCAGCACCTTCATTCCCGGTCTGACACCGGTGAAAGCCAGCATTTTGACGGGCTGGCGGCGCTGATCGGTTTGCCGGTCGCCATCGCTGCGATCCGGCGAAGCGACAATGGCTTCATAATCGGGAGCGTTGGCGTCCTCCGCCGCGGCTACGCACCATCCCGAAAGCATCGAAAGCGCGGCAAGCGTGGCAATGGCGCGGGCGCGGCAAGACATCGGTCGGACCATGAAACCCCCCATCATTTGCCTGCAACATAGCAAGGCTGTGCCGGGAGATCACGATCTCAATCGTGTCGGCGACGCGATCGTGATTGGGTTACGAAACGCTTCTAAAGCGGCGTCAGGCGGCATTCGCAGGCGATCTTGAGTTGCAGCGCACGCAAGTCCGGACAAAATGTCCAGTTGCATTGCCGCTGACCCCGCGGGTAGCATCTGAAGAGGCCGATCAACGGCGGCAGAAACGAAAATCGGGGGCAACCATGACCACCCAACCGACGCCCAAGGGCGCCTGGAAAATCACGTTTCTCCTGTTTCTCTTCATGCTGGTGAATTTCGCGGACAAGATCGTGGTCGGCCTTGCCGGCGTGCCGATCATGACCGAGTTGAAACTCGAGCCGGAAGAGTTCGGCCTGCTCGGGTCGTCGTTCTTCTTCCTGTTTTCGACCGCGGCCATTGTTGTCGGGTTTATCGTCAATCGGATCGACACGCGCTGGGTTCTGCTTGCCTTGGCGCTGGTCTGGGCGCTGGCGCAATTTCCGATGGTCGGCACCATCGGATTCGCCACGCTGTTGGTCTGCCGCGTGATCCTCGGCGCCGGCGAGGGCCCGGCGTTTTCGGTGGCGGTGCATTCGGTCTACAAATGGTTTCCTGACGAGAAGCGAACGCTTCCGACCGCCATCCTGTCACAGGGGTCGGCGTTCGGCGTGATCCTCGCGGTGCCGGCGCTGAACTGGTTGATCG
>VAZH01000048.1 GCA_005884465.1 Alphaproteobacteria bacterium
AAAATATTGGACGAATGCTGCTTCCGTATTGACGTATGGATGGGCCTATTTGAAAGCTCGACTGCTTGGTAGCAGTCCTGCTCCCGAACAAATCTCGGATACGGGCGTTGTAAAATTTTGAAGCTTTCCAGCTCCGCGAAGAGAAATTTAGCCGCGAGCACCTGTGAAAACTCTGACGACCCTAAGCCGCAAGCTCCGGCTCGCGCGGTCCGGCGGGACGCTCCGGCTCGGCGACCAGTGTTACTTCTTCAGCCGGAAGCGGCGTCTCTTCGTCAATCTCTTCAGGAACAAGCGGCGGCGGCCTGATCGCTTGTGGAAACACGCCGAATTGGCCCGCTACCTCCTGGAGCGGCTTTTGCTTGTCGGCCCAGTGCAAGGCCGTGTAGTCGAAGCCTTGCACGATGGTGGGTTTGACGATTTCGAAATAGGGCGAGATGTCGAAATCGCGCGGCATGTAGAGCGATGAATCGCGGATGTGCAGGATTTCGCGCCGGGCCTGCCTGGAGCCGGCGCGCGTGATCTTGGGCAATATCGGGTAGCGCACGGCGTCGAACGCCTGCGCGATCAGCGCCGAGCAGATGATCTTGGTGGGATCGCCGGAGCCGAACGCGATCATCCGCCGCCGCCAGCGCTGCGGGATTGGCAGCGGAAAGAGATAGCGCATCAAATCGAGGATATTCTTGGTGTCATAGCCAAAGCCGATCCGGTTGATGGCGTAGCGGCACACCGTGGTGCGGTCTTCGAATGACAGGCCGACCGGCCGGCACAGCCTTGTATGGTAAGGAAAATATTTCGAAAGCGGCGCCGACGTCACGCCCTCGTCGATATTGGCCTCGATCAGGACATGTCGCTCGCCATTGGGCTCCGCCGCGCCGTCGATCGGACCGACATAGAGCGCGGCATGCGACCAGGTGGACTGCGTGAGATATTTGATGATGCCGGATACCCGGTTGTTGCCTTCGACCAGCAGGACATCGCCCTGCTCGATAATGCCGCGCAAATGCTCCGGGTCGCTCGGTGTGAACGGCTCATAGCCCGGTACCTCCTTTTGAAGGTAGCTCGCGATCAGCTGGCCGACGGTATCGAGCACGACGCCCATGGTGTCTTCCCCCAGCGGCCTTTCCGACCGCTTTTTCTCTCTCCTTATCATGGTCGAAAGCCGTTGCAATTTAGTTCATGCCCCGGGCCGAACAATCATGATTGATTCACCATGACGGTTGCTGCCCGCGCCCGGATGCGGCAAGTTCGCCAAAAGTTCTGCCGATTATCAAAGTTCCGGAAACCATGACATGACAATGACGCGGCGCGGCTTTCTCTCGGCGTCCGCAGCGTTTGCGGCGACGCCGGCGATTCCAGCGAGCGCGTGGGCGGCGCCATTGCCGCGCGACGCTGACATTGTCGTGATCGGCGCAGGCGCCGCCGGCATCGCCGCCGCGCGGCGCGTCATGGCGGCGAACCGCAGCGTGATCGTAGTGGAGGCCGCGGGCCAGATCGGCGGCCGCTGCCTCACCGATACGGCGACGTTCGAGGTGCCGTTCGATCGCGGCGCGCGGTGGATGCACAATCCCGACACCAACCCGATGATCAGGCTGGCGCGCAATGCCGGGCTCGACATTTCCGCGGCGCCGCCGGGCCAGAAAATCCGCATCGGCCGGCGCAACGCGCGGGCCGGTGAAACCGAGGAATTTCTAGCGGCCCTGGTGCGGGCCAACCGCGCCATCGACGATGCGTCGCGCGGCAGAGCCGATGTGTCGTGCGCCTCGGTGCTGCCGAAGGACCTCGGCGATTGGGCGGGGACGGCGGAATTCGTGCTCGGCGCCAACGCCACCGGCAAGGATCTGAAGGACATCTCGGTGATCGACAAGGCCCGTGCGCAGGAGCGCAATGCCGCCATCGCCTGCCGCCAGGGTCTCGGCACGCTGATCGCAAAGCTTGGCGAGCAGGTCCCGCTTTCGCTGTCGACGCCGGCAAGCCGCATCGCCTGGAGTAACCGCGATGTCACGGTGGAAACGCCTGCAGGCAAGATCGCGGCGCGCGCCGCCGTCATCACGGTGTCGAGCAACGTGTTGGCCGCGGGCAATATCAGATTCACGCCGGACATTCCCAAGCGCCAGCTCGATGCCGCGGCAAAGCTGAGCCTCGGCAGCTACGACCACATCGCGCTGCAATTGCCGGGCAATCCGCTGGGGCTCGCCCGCGACGAGATCATCATCGAGCAAAGCAACTCGACGCGCACGGCGCTTCTGTTCGCCAATATGGGATCATCGTCATTGTGCTCGATCGATGTCGCAGGCTCCTTCGGCCGCGATCTCTCCGCACAGGGGGAAAAGGCAATGATCGCCTTTGCTGTCGAATGGCTGACAAAACTGTTCGGCAATGAAGCGGCGTCCGCCGTCAAGAAATCCACCGCAACGCGTTGGAACGCCGCGCCGTTTGTGCTCGGCGCGGTGTCGGCGGCTATGCCGGGCGGGCAGCCTTCGCGAAAAGTCTTGTCAGAGCCGATCGGTTGCATGTTTCTCGCGGGCGAAGCCACCCACGAAACTCAGTGGGGCACGGTCGATGGCGCCTGGGAAAGCGGCGAGCGTGCGGCGGAGGCGGCGCTGCGAAGGATCGGCGCGCTCAGGGATATCCAGCCCGCGGTGCCGCCAGCGCGTGTTCCGAAACAACGGCGGCGGACCGTGGGAGCGCCGATCAATTGAAACAGCCGCGGCCGAAGGCACTGATCTCGTGGTCGAGCGGAAAGGACAGCGCGTTCGCGCTCCATGAGATCAGGCGCGCGGGTGAATTCGATGTTGTCGGCGCGTTGACGACGGTGACCGAGACGTTCGACCGGGTATCGATCCACGGCGTGCGGCAGGAGATTTTGCGGGCGCAGCTGGATGCAGCGGGATTGCCGCCGCGCATCGTGCCGATACCCTATCCCTGCCCAAACGCGATCTACGAGGCGCGAATGGGCGAAGCCGTGGCCAGCGCCGTCCGCGAGGGCATCACCCACATCATCTTCGGCGATCTGTTCCTTGAGGATATCAAGGCCTACCGCGAGCAGAAGCTCAACGGCACCGGCATCACACCGCTGTTTCCGCTGTGGCTGCGGCCGACCTTGCCGCTGGCGCACGCGATGATCGCGAGCGGGATGGAAGCCTATCTCGCAACCGTCGATCGGAAGAAATTATCCCCGGAGTTTGCGGGACGCAAATTCGATATGCAATTGCTCGACGACTTGCCCAACGGCGTCGATCCCTGCGGCGAGAATGGTGAGTTTCACACCTGCATAGTGGCGGGGCCGATTTTTTCGCGCAGGATTCCCGTTGCATGCGGCGAGCGCGTCGAACGCGACGGTTATGGCTATTGCGATTTGGTGATGACGGAGGAGAAAACGTCATCCTGAGGCGCGCGCTCTTGCGCGCCTCGAAGGATGAGCCGCAACTTCCGCGCTTTCCTCTCATCCTTCGAGGCTCGCCGAAGAGGCTCGCACCTCAGGATGACGCATCGCGTCATTCAGCGCAGCACGCCATCCAGCGCGGGCAACCCGATAATCACGGCGGCTGCGATCAGGACGTAGCAGATGGCGCGAAACAGCGTCTCGCTGGCACGGCCGAACAATGCTGCGCCAAAGGCGACGCCGATGCCATAGACCGGACCGACCAGAAAGGAAAATCGTATCGCGTCCGCAGTGATGAGCCCGGTCAATCCATAGCTGACGGCGGAAAAGAAGTCGGAAGCCGCGAAAAACAAGAGGATGTTGGCACGCGCGATCACTGCTGCGATCGGTCGGCCGAGCCAATAGCCCACGATAGGCGGTCCGCCGGTCTGTGCCAGTCCGCTGCAAAAGCCGGACAACCCGCCGATGCCGATGGCAATCGCAGGATGATCCTCGCCTCGATAACGCCAGCCCGACAGCAGCAGCATCAACAGCGCCAACACGAACGCGGAAATAATCCAGCGCGTGGTTACCGGA
Source organism: Alphaproteobacteria bacterium (assembly GCA_005884465.1). Lineage (GTDB taxonomy): Bacteria > Pseudomonadota > Alphaproteobacteria > Rhizobiales > Xanthobacteraceae > Bradyrhizobium. The sequence continues at coordinate 3,959 of VAZH01000048.1, forward strand.
TCGAGCCGGCTGAGGAAGTAAGTTCCGATCGGCACGCCGATCAGGGCGCCTGATACCATCACGGCAGTTGCCTTGCGGTCCGCGTGCTTCCAGGCATTCGGAACCAGCGGGGCCGCCGCGACAAAATCGATGATCAGCAAAAGCGCAGCGACCAGGCGCGGCGCCGCCATGCTGCTCGCCAGCGGCATGAAAATCAGCGCGGAGCCGAAACCGGAAAATCCGCGTGCTGTTGCCGACACGAAAGCAACCGCGCAGATCGCGATGGCGGCGTTGATGCTGACATCGGTCGGGATGAGACCAGTGAAGCTCATGCCCTTGGCATCTGGCGCATGATGCTTGCCGAAAACCGCGTCGCACGGTGCAACGTCATCCGCGCAACGTGCCGCCGGTCTTCTTCGTCACCTCGGCCACGATCCTGGCGGCCACCGCCTCGATCTCCTGGTCGGTCAAGGTTTTCTCGCGCGGCTGGATCGTCACCGCAATCGCGATGGACTTCCTGCCCTCATCGATGCCCCTGCCTTCGTAGACGTCGAACACCGTGACGTCCGTGACCAGCTTCCTGTCGGCACCCTGCGCAGCGCGGACGATATCGCCGGCTTTGACGCCGCGGTCGACGATAAAGGCAAAATCGCGCGACACCGGCTGGAACGGCGAGAGTTCAAGCACCGGTTTGGCGCGGGTCGGCTTCTGTTTGGCGTCGGGAATGCGATCGAGGATGACTTCGAACGCGATCACCGTACCCTCCGCGCCGAGTGCATCCAGCGCGCGCGGATGCAGCTCGCCGAAATATCCCAGCACGTTTTGCGGCCCGATCTGGATGGTGCCGGAACGCCCCGGATGCAGCCAGTTGGGGCCGCCGGGCACGACTTGCAGCGCCTGCATCGGCGCGCCTGCGGCCGAAAGCACGGCAAACGCATCGGCCTTGGCATCGAGCGCGTCAGCTGACGCCGTGCCCGACCAGTGCCGTCCGATACCCTTCGACGACGCAAAGCCGTGGCGAACGCCTGCGGCCGCGGTCAGTTGATCCTCCGGCCTGTCGCCTTTGAACACCTGGCCTACTTCGAACAGCGCCAGATCGGGAAAACCGCGATCAACGTTTGCCTGAACCGCAGCGACCAGGCCCGGCAGCAGGCTCGGCCGCATGTCGGACTGATCCGACGCAATCGGATTAGCGAGCGCGAGTTCGCTTCCGCCGCCGCCGAACAATTCGGCCGCGGGCTTTGCAATGAACGACCAGGTCACCGCCTCGACCATGCCGCGCGCCCCGAGCGCGCGCTTGGCGGCGCGGGTGCGTTGCTGGATCGCGGTGAGCACCGGCTTGCGCGGCGCGTCGCCGCGTTCGAACGGCGTCATCGGCACCTTGTCAACGCCGACAATGCGCACGATCTCCTCGACGATATCGGCCTTGCCGTGCACGTCGGTCCGCCAGGAGGGCACCGCGACCTTCACCACCGGGCCGCTGCCGGCGACCATGAAGCCGAGATGGCCGAGAATCCGTTTCACCTCCGGAAACGGCACGTCGATGCCGGCCAGCCGCCTGACTTCGGCGAGCGGAAAATCGATCACGCGATCGTCGCCGAAGGCCTTGCCGACCACCACATTTTCGGACGGCGAGCCGCCGCACATTTCCATAACCAGCCTGGTGGCCATCTCAAGCCCCGGTACCATGAAGGCCGGATCGACGCCGCGCTCGAAGCGATAGCGCGCGTCCGAGTTGATGCCGAGCTTGCGGCCGGTCTGCGCGATGTTGATCTCGTTCCACAGCGCCGATTCGATCAGCACGTCGGTGGTGTTCTCGTCGCAGCCGGAGGCCTCGCCGCCCATGATGCCGGCAAGCGATTCGACGCCGTGGTCGTCGGCGATGACGCAGACGCCGCTGTCGAGCGTGTAAATGCGGCCGTCCAGCGCCTTTAGCGTCTCGCCATCGCGGGCTCGGCGCACGGTCAGATTGCCCTTCACTTTCGCCGCGTCGAACACATGCAGCGGCCGGGCGCGGTCGTAGGTCATGAAGTTGGTGATATCGACCAGCGCGTTGATCGGCCGTAAGCCAATCGACGTCAGGCGCTTTTGCAGCCATTCCGGCGACGGGCCGTTTCTGACGCCGCGCACCAGCCGCAAGGCAAAACCCGGGCAGAGGTCAGCGTCCTCGACGGTCAGCTTCACCGGGCAGGGGAATTCGCCTTTGACCGGCCTGATGGCGGGGTCCTTGAACTTGCCCATGTCGGCGGCGGAAAGATCGCGGGCGATGCCGTGCACGCCGGTGCAGTCCGGCCGGTTTGGCGTCAGGTTGATTTCGAGCACGGGATCGCCGAGCCCGACCCACTCGGCGTAAGCCGCGCCGATCGGCGCGTCGGCCGGCAGCTCCATGATGCCGTCGTGATTTTCCGACAGCTGCAACTCTGCTTCCGAGCACAGCATGCCGCGGCTCTCGACCCCGCGGATGGTGCCGATGCCGAGCGTGATGTTCTTGCCGGGAATGAACGTGCCGGGAGCCGAGAACACGCTGACCATGCCGGCGCGCGCGTTCGGCGCGCCACAGACGACCTGCACCGGCGCGCCACCATCGCCGGTGTCGACCATGCAGACCCGCAGGCGATCGGCGTTGGGATGTTGCTCGGCCGAGATCACGC
>VAZH01000664.1 GCA_005884465.1 Alphaproteobacteria bacterium
AGCATCTACACCGCCTGCGCAAAGATCAACGCGGCACGGTGAGCATGGTCATGGGCATCCTGATCGTTCCGCTGGTCGGAGCCCTGGGCATCGGCTTCGAGGTTTCGAACTGGTATATGTCCGGACGCGGCATGCAAAATGCGGCGGATGCCGCGGCCCTTGCCGCCGCGACCAATGGCGGAGCCAACTACGACGTCGAAGCCAAGGCGGTGGCGGCACAGTATGGCTTTGTCGATGGGGCTAACAATATCACCGTTGCAGCATCCAATGCCGCAACGTGTCCCGGCGGCGGCAACACCTGTTATAGCGTGACAATTTCAGGTGCCGCGCCGCTGTTGGTGTCTCAGATTGTCGGTTACCAGGGCGATACGACGCTGAATGGCGGCGCGGCAAAGCAATTGAGCTCGGTTGCGGTCGCCAAGGCAATGGTCCAGCCGCAACCTCTTTGCATGGTGGCGCTTGCCACGAGCGGCGCGGCGCAGGCTATCCGCACCAACGGGTCACCGGTCGCCAACTTGAACGGCTGCAACGTCATGTCCAACACCGCGGCGCAGTGCAATGGCTCCAACCTTGGCGCCGGCCTTGGTCTTGCGCACGGATCCAGCAACGGCTGTGGCGTTAAATCGGTTTCGGGTGTGGATATTGTGGCGGACCCTTACCATGATCGGGCGACCAATATTCCCGCTCTTAGCTCCAGCGGCTGTGCCGGAAATTATCCGCAAGAAACCAGGCATGGCAACGCCTACTCGGTGGTGACCGGCAACCAGTTGTCGGGGTCTTTAAGCCTGTCGGCTGGCAATAATTTCAAGTGTGGCGATCAGATGCTCACCGCCGACGTGGTCATCAACACCCCACCCGGCACCCCAGCCGTCCTCGTCATTGAAAACGGGCAACTCGATCTCAATGGACACGCCCTGACGACCGCTGATGGTTCCGCGGTGACGCTGGTTTTTTCCGGGGGCCCCGATAGTGGGGGTACGCACTACAGCCATGCACCCACCGACAACACCAACGGCAGCGGGGGCAGGCTCGACCTCAACGCTCCGACCACAGGACCTTGGGCAGGCGTTGCGATTTACCAGGATCCCAGCCTGACAACCGGTCTCGATGTTGCGGCGGCGGGAAACAGTCCGACCTGGAACATAAGCGGATTAATTTACATGCCGCATGCCAGCGTCACCCTGAAGGGGGCGGTCGATAAAGCGGCCCACGGCCATTCGTGCGTCGTCATGGTCGCAGACAATTTCACGATCAGCGGCACTGCCGGCATTTTGCAGACCGACATCGGACAATGCCCTGCCGCGGGGTTGACAATGCCCACGGCGACGCTTGCCGCAAGGAGCGCGTTAGTCCAATGAAGCACCGGCAAGCATCAGCACGGTTGGAACGTCCATCACCGGCCAGGCTGGCGCTCGACCTCGCCGACAGAATCAAGGCGATGTCGACCGACCAAGGCGGTGTGGCAGCTATCGAGTTTGGCATCTTCGCGCCTTTACTGTTTCTCGCGCTCGTGAACGTTGCGGACGTTACGATTTACCTTTACCAGAGGATGCAGGCGCAGAACGCAACGCAGGTTGCAGCCCAGGCAGCGTGGAAGGCGTGTGATTTGCCGCAGCTGCCGGCGACAGTAAACTGTCCCGGGCTGACGACAGCCATTCAAAACGCGCTGGCAAGCACCTCGCTTGGCACTGCCGTTTCTCTGGTGTCCGGCTCGCCGGCCGAGGGATACTACTGCGTCAATTCATCAAACGCGCTGCAATATGTCAGCAACGTTTCCTCCAAACCTCTCGATTGCACGGCTGCGGGTATGCCGAGCTTGCAAGCCTCAGACTATATTCAGGTACAAACGACATTTACTTATACCCCAATATTTCCCGGCCTCAGTATCAGCGGCACTTTCCCGAGCCCAATCAACAGCGCATCGCTCATGAGATTGGGTTGAACGTGCGAAATCGTCTGAAATCCTTACGCCTCGACCAGCAAGGCACCACGGCGGTGGAATTCGCAATTATTGCGCCGGTGCTTATCGCCTTGATTGTCGGCATTCTCGCATTATGCGTTGGTCTCTTTCTCATTGGGAGCCTGCACTATGCGGTGGAAGAAAGTGCGCGCTGCGCTTCCATCAAAACGAACATATGCTCGGATTCGACGACAACCATTGCCTATGCGCAAAGCCATTATTTCGGCCCGAACCTGTCACCCACCTTCACATACGCTGCCGCCGCCTGTGGCAGTTCCGTGAGCGCGTCGGTCAGTTATTCGATGAACGTCGGATACAGAACTTTCACGATTCCAATTTCGGCCACGGCCTGCTTTCCCTAGCGTGCACGGGCGAGTTCACCGACATCAACAACTGGCTGAAGCAGACCACGAACCCAAACATTGGACGCACCCATGATCGACGACAAGGTCAAAATAAAGTGCAGCAAGTGCTCGATGATGTTTCGAGAACGTGCGCAGAGGATTCGCAACGGCTTTCAGAAGCAATGCCCGCACTGTCTTAAGCTCATTACGTTCGACAGCAGTTCCGAAGACAACAATATCCGGCGCGCCCTGAAATCGGCCCGAGAACTCCGCCATGCGCTCGAGGATGTTGCGGCATCCGCCGACGAGCACTGACGGAATCAAACTCCGACCCGGCAAAATGCAACTCCCACGCTGGCGCGCTTGCGGTTATGTTAACCGAGAGCCGCCAAGCTCGGGATGACCTTCAAAGAGCAAGTCAAAAGCCGTCACCGCTCGCGCCGGTGGCGGCTTTTTTTGGACTGACCGGCCGCTGCTTGCTCACATGCTGGCGGGGCGGGGCGTCAAAGGAGACCGCGTCGGCGGACGTTGTTACCCGCGAGGTACAGTTGCAGAGCACCCGCCTATGCCGAGAGTGCTCTCTCCGGCGCTAACACCTTTGCGCTGGCCTATCCTCCAAAGAGCGTCACCGCGACGCGCAGCGAACTCGGCCTGCGCTCGGACAAATCCTTCGTGGTGGGCGATGCGATCCTGACGCTGCGCGGCCGCGCTGCCTGGGCACACGATTTCAACACCGATCGCGCCGCCTCCGCGACGTTCCAGACGCTGCCCGGC
>VAZH01000663.1 GCA_005884465.1 Alphaproteobacteria bacterium
CGCTTCGACGGGAACTTTAATCTCAACCAATTAGTCGCCGGTGGCGATCGGTCGCCGGCGTTCAGTGAATCGGACGGCGCCGCTCTCGGCCGATTCTGTTGAAAAACTCCTTTTTCGCAGCTAGTCGAAAAATTTTAGGCCCGCAAAGGCGTCGCCCCTTCTCGGACGTGGGGGGCCATGCGATTTTCTGTTACGCGCAACCAAGCCCTTTCTAACAAACGCTCCGACGATTCGCAGAACGAATTGTCAATTGCACCGCACCGACGCGAGAATTCGAGGTCATTGCAATTCGGAGTTTTTCAACAGAATAGGCCAGTACCTGCCGTTCCCGGCTATTCAGAAATCCGCCAAAACCAGTCGTTCAAGCCTTCGCCAACTGAACACCGGGCGGCCAAGAGCGGCTGTGAAGGGCTCGTTCAAGCGGCAGCGTCCGTAATCACCTTCAGCAGCTCGCGGGATATGCGCTCGTCGATTTCCGCGGCACGCTGCAGCTGCACGGGATAGCGCACGAGCGCCTCGACGCCGGAGGCGGAGAAGCGCAGCTGCACCTGTGCCTGTGCTTCGCCGCCAGCATGCAGCGACGTGGTTTTCTGAATTTCCCGGGTCTGGCGCGCCATGTCTTCGCTGTATTCGCTGAGCACCTGGTTGGCAGCGGCCAGAAGCTTTTCCTTCATCGCAGAGGGGTCGGCCTTCGGAGGCAGCGTGAGCGTGATGTCGTGCCACGCCAGGTTTACACCGGGAATCTGCTTGAAGATGCCGCCCGAGGCCTGGAAGACGATCGAATTCGCAAACGCGACGACCCGGCCGGTCGGCCCGAGCGACCCCTGGCCGCTGAGCTCCATCAGATGCAGCCGCACGAGACCGAGGTCGATGACTTCGCCGGTCACGCTGCCAACCTGCACGCGATCGCCCACCCGGATGCCGTACTTCCCGATGAGGAAGAAATAACCGACGATGGAGACGAGCACGCTCTGCATGGCCACTGCGACGCCGGCCGTGAGGAGCCCGGCAAACGTGGCGAGCGACCCCAGGTCCGTGGCGAAGGTGAAGCCGACAATGGCCACGACCAGCGCCCAGAAAACGATTCTGCGCACCAGCAGCAACTGATAGCGTCGCCGCGGCTCCTGCACGTAGCGAAGCACTCCGCGTCGCCATGCTTCCGCGGCTACGAACACGGTTGCCAGCAATGCCAGCAATATCGCGAGGCGCACTCCCAGCGCTTTCAGTGCGTCGAAGTACTGACTCTTCGCGTTGTCGCGCCAGCTGCTGAGGTTGCGTCGATACTGATCTAGCAGCACGCCTTCCTGGCTCAGCGGGAGAAGAATGGCGGCGGTCTGCTTGAAGAGCCACGCCAGGGTGTCGAACTGATCTCGCACGCCTTTCAAGGCTGCGCCGTTGGACGAATCCGCCTGCTCCGCGAGGGCGTCACCGCGAGCCGACAGCGCCTTGATCTTCTCCTGCGGCGGAGTGCGTATTTGCATGAACGTGTCCTGCAGGGCGGCGGTGCGGCGGTCGACGATATCGATGGTGCGGATCTTGTCCGAGAGCCGCAGCACGTTCGCGGCCAGGTCCCAGATGCCGAGGCGTCCGGAACCGTTGTCGCTTCCCGTGCTCAGCGGGCTCGAGGCTGTCGGCGCGGCGGCCGACCCTGACGCGGAACCCGCCGCGGCACCCGCCGGCCCGGCGCCGCCGCTCGAGGAGGGAATCGATACCGCTATGGCATCGATGTGCGCCTTCAGCGCGTTCACGCCAGCGCCGTTCGCATCGCTCTGGTAGGTGAACTGCGACATCGAGCCGTGGAGATTGCGGCGCGCGTTCACGAGGTCGAGCTCGCTTTGCAGCTCCGAGATTCTCGTTTGCACCTCAGCGCGCTGTGCTTTGGGAACGGCAGCCAGGCGACGCTGCGTGGATGCGATCTCCGCCTGTATTTCCGCGCGCCGCCCATCCAGTTGCTGTTGCACCCGCTGCAGCGCCTGCGGCGAGGAAGCCGCATCCGCAGCGGCTTTCTGCGCCACATCTGCTTCGCTGCTCAGCAGTTCTGCGTTGGCTCTGGCGATTTCGAAGGCGAGGCCGATGGCCCTGTCGGCAATTTGCCGATTGGCGTACAGGATGAGGAGATCGCTCGGCTGAGTAGCCGATTGCTGCTGGGCGCCCAGGGTGCGGTACCAGTCCACGGTCTCATCGAGGATCCGCACGACCTGCTCGCCCGTCATCACGGCGCGAGAAGTTATTGCCTGCGCCGGGGGAGCTGCAAGCGAGGAACCCGGCGCATCGGCCGCGATGGCCCCATCGAGCAGCGCTCCCGCCGTGAGCAGGAGCGCAAGTGTTCGCAGCAGTGACATGAAGGAATCGTACCGCAAGGCGAAGGCCGCATGACCTGCTGTTCGCGATGTTCCAGAAGTGCTAAACGTGCGCCGCATTCAGTGGCTACGCACTACGTTTTGCACTTCGACTCCGTCGTGGAACTTCACCCCATCGACGATCTTCGCGAGCCATTCGAACCCGCGCAGTCGTCGCCAGCTGCGCTCGGCGCACAGACCGAGCTTGTAGATCATCGCGAGCATTCCGTCGCGGGTCAGACATCCTTTCGTGCGATCGGTCCGGTGGCACACGGTGGCGAAGCTCGACTCGATCACGTTCGAGCTGCGGATGTGGATCATCCTTGCGCCGTAGGTTTGGCCTGTGGCAGCGTTCGCGTCGTGGCTTGCTCTCCGAACCAAGGGGCCATCGGCCGACTCAACTTGCCCAATAGCGGCCGCTCGCGAACGGCGGCTGAGGGTCGAACTGC
>VAZH01000049.1 GCA_005884465.1 Alphaproteobacteria bacterium
CTTCAGGGAATGCAACGAGGCCGTTGTGAACCACACCCCAGATATCGCTGAGCACGACATCAAAGCCGGCAACGAGATCGCGCAGCCTCTCGACAAACCGCAGTGTGGTCATGGCGTGAGACGTCGGTCAGGCCGGTCCGGCGGCGCGGCGCGCCAGTGCGGCATTGCCGCTCGCCCGCAGCGGATCGATGGCTGGACTATCGAGCGAAGCCGTTTTGCCAGAGCCATTGGTTTCCTGCGGCTTGTTCGGAGCGCTCCCGCCGGTAGCAGATGCGCCCTCGGGCCGCAACGGCCGGGGTGGTGCGAACAGGAATCCCTGGCCGAACCGCACGTCGTAGTCGAGCAAATCGACCACGGCGCGTTCGCCTTCGATCCGCTCCGCGATCAGGTCGATGCCGAAGCGGCCGAGCAGGTCGGAAAGGTCCGAGGGATGAATGTCGGATGCCGAGCTGTGCTTCTGATCGAGCAGCAACGCCGCGGGCACCTTGATGAAGCGGACGCCGCGGTCGGCAAGTTCACGCGGCTCGATCCGCAGGTGAGTGACGTGGTCGATCGAGAAACGATAGCCGCGCTGCGCCAACGCCGCCAAATGTTCGGTCTCGGTCGGGCCGAGATTGCGGAACGTCGCCTGCTTGAATTCGAGCACGAACGACGGCGCCAGCGCCCGATTGGCTTCGAGGAAATCGAGGCATTGCGCGAAAGAGGTCGGATTGCCAAGCGTTGCCGCGGCGACATTGCAGAATATTCCGATGTCCTTGTTGCGCACCATCAGCCGGCGCAGCACCTGCACGCATTTCAGCATCACGGTGTGATCGATCCGCCCGATCAGCCCGGCAGCCTCCGCGACCGCGATGAAGTCGTCGGCGGCGAGAAGCTGGTCCCGGTCGTCGCGCAGCCGCGTCACCGCCTCGTAAAAGCGCACCTTGCGCTGCGGCAACGTCACCATCGGTTGCAGGAAAATGTCGATCCGGTTTTCCTCCACCGCGCTTCTCACGGCAGCGAGGATTTGCGCCTGGCTGCGGGACGGCGCGGACTCATTGGCGACAGAAGCGGGCGCTGCCGCGGTAGGCTCGGCCGCAAACGCAGCATCTTCGGCGGAAAGCGGCCGCTCCCGGTGCGCTTCATCGTCCGGTTTTTTCGCCTGCGCCGGCGCAGTCGTTAGCGCCCCCGAGGCCAGCATGTCGTCATGACTAGCGACCGAAACCGCGAGCTGCTTGACCAGCACACCCAGTTCGTTGATCTCGCCGGCCACGCCCTGAATGCGCTCGGCTGCGGCTGAATTTGCCGATCCTACTCGGCCCTCGACGGCGGCGAGGCGGCGCCCGAATTCGGCGACCTGGCGGGCGAGATCGGCGGTGCCGCGCGACAGATCCGCAATCTGGCCGCCGACGTCGGTGCGGTCGCGCAGCCGCATCGATACCGCGTTGTAAAGGATCAGGAAGGTCAGCGCGGTCAGCGCCACGATCGCGGATTCCATTCCGCTGAGGCCTGCCATGGAATACAGGATCAGGCCGAGGGAGGCCGCGACCAGCACCATGCAGATGGCGATGAATATCGTGGAAATGCGGATCATGTCGCGCGCAACGCTCCCAAATCCCTGGTCCCTGGCTTCAGAGCAGCGCGAACGGCCGTTCGCCGACGTCCATTGCGCTCCCCCAAGCTCTGCAATCTTAGCATCAATGTTGATTCGAAGAGCTAGTGTTCTTTTGGTACGTCCGGAACGGCGGGGCCAATGTATCAGCCATGGCGGCGTCGCGGGCGCCGAGCGGCCTTGGACCCCTGTCGGCCGTGTCCATGGCCATTTGACGTTCAATTTCCGAGTTCAGCTCGGCGCCCCACAGCACGATGATGGCCGACATCCACATCCACATCATCAGACCGATGGCGGCGCCCAGCGAGCCATAGGTAGCGTTGTAATTGGCGAAATTCGACAGATACCAGGACAACAGGGACGAACCGGCGATCCACAGGAATGCCGCAGCCAGCGTGCCCACATTCAGCCACTCCCAACGGGGGTGCTCCCGGCCCGGTCCGAACCGGTAGAGCAGGCCGAGCGCCCCCCACAGAATCAGGAAAAGCAGCGGCCAACGCGCCAGGCTGAAGATCAACTTGCTCTCCGGCCCGAGGCCCAGATGATCGAGCACCAATGGAAACGCTACCACCGCAGCTACCATCAGCAACAAAGCGACGATGCCGCCGATGGTGAACGCCATTGAAAGCAGGTTCAGTTGCAGGACGCTGCGCTTTTCCCGCTCGCCATAGGCGACATTCAGCGCGTCGATCAGCGCCTTGACGCCGGCATTGGCGCTCCAGATGGCGAGGGCGAGGCCGAACAGAAACGTCGCGCCAAGTTCTGTGCTGCCTTTGGCGAGCACCCGCGCGATCTGATCCTGCACGATCTGGAATGAGCCTTCCGGCAGCATCAGCGCGAGGCTTTGCAGATTGGCTGCGATGGTCGAGGGATTGGCGAACAAGCCGTAAAAGGAGACCAGCGCCGTGATCGCCGGAAATATCGCCAGCAGGCCGAAGAATACCACGCCGGCGGCGATGGCGAGCAGGCGGTCTTCATTGATCCGCTCATAGGTCCGCCATAGAATTTGCTTCCACCCCTGCCACGCAATTTGAAAGGGACCGGTGGGATGCCGGCTGTGTCCGGGCTGCGATGTCGCAGCCACCAAGGTGCTGCGGCCGGCGACCTCCGGATCTGCGAGCGCGGAATGCGATTTTCGTGGCGTACTCGCCTGAAAATAGCGCTGCGCGCTCAGGATCAGGATCGTGGTGGCCGCGATCAAAAGCAGACTATTGGAGTGCTCGGATGGCCGGCCGGACATCACGCTTCCATTCGTCGTGCCTGGTGCCGTCGTCTTACCGCCGCCCAACCCAATAATGTGGCTATCAGGATCAGGCCGGCCGGCACGGCCTTGTTGTCTCGCATCAGCCGCTGTTTGGCGCTCAGCCGTCTGCGGCTTGCACGCGTTGCCGGCGATGAAGGCGCTGACAGGATCGCCGACGCGGTATCTCTCGTGGCATCAATCTGATCCGGCTCGAGCGGACTGGCCTTGACCGCGACGCGCAAGCGGCTGGTGAGAGACGGAAACTGCGGCGGCTGGCGTTTCAGCCTGCTGGCAGCCACCGCGGCACAGATCGCAGCGATCACCAGCAACAACGCCCCGACGACGCCGAACGCCTGAAACAGCCCGTAATTGATCTCGATCCAGCGAAACAGCGCCGTGATACCGACAAAGCAGGCCGCGATCAGGAAAATGCCGGCAACTACGAACAGGCCGGCGGCAACGGCATAGGATGCGACGGTAGCCGTCGCCTGGTTGGTCCGATCGCGCAGATACGACCGTGTCGCCAGTTTGATCTGGTTGAGTTTGAGCGAGAGGCCGGCGCGCAGCAAGCCGCTCGATGGCGCGAGCATATCCAGGTTCCTTCACCGGCAAGAACACGATTGTCCCTGCCGGGGTTGAACGTGGATTGGTTTCGAAGGTTCCGCTTGGACGTGTCCCGGACGCGGTGCAGCGCCTCTTAGCAATATATCGCAGAGCCGGGACCTGTGAGCATGAAGTGCGCGATGGATCCCGGATCAGCAGCGCACCGCACCGCGCTGCGCAGCGTCCGGGGCACGCCAAACGCTACGCCACCGCGCGGATCACCTTCGCGATCTTCTCGATAATCTCGCCGATCTGGTCTTCGCTGACGATCAGGGGCGGCGTCAGCGCCAGCGTATCGCCGGCGATGCGCAGCATCAGGTCATTGTCGTGGAACGCGCTGTTCAGGCTGTCGAAACCGCGCTTGCCGGGCTGCTCCGGGCGCGGGGCGAGATCGATGCCCGCGGTCAGCCCGACGGTGCGGATGTCTACCACATTCGGTTCGCTCTTCAGCGACATCACCGCATCGGCGAATTTGGGTTCCAGTTTGTTGGCGCGCTCGAACAGCTTTTCGTCGCGATAGATATCGAGCGTGGCGAGACCGGCGGCACAGGCCAGCGGATGCGCCGAATAGGTATAGCCGTGGGTCAGCTCCACGACATGGTCCGGGCCGCTCATGAAGGCGTCATGGATGGTGTCGCGCACGATCACGCCTCCCATCGGCGCCGCGCCGTTGGTGACGCCCTTGGCAAAAGTAATCATGTCCGGCAGCACGCCATAGCGCTCCGCGGCAAAAGCAAAACCGAGCCGGCCAAAGCCGGTGATGACCTCATCGAAAATCAGGAGAATGCCATGCTTCTGGGTGATCTCGCGCAACCGCTTGAGATAGCCCTTAGGCGCTGGCAGCACGCCGGTTGATCCGGCCATCGGCTCAACGATGACGGCGGCAATGGTGGAGGCGCCGTGCAGGTTGACCAACCGATCCATCTCATCGGCGAAATGCGCGCCGTATTCCGGCTCGCCCTTGGTGAAGGCCTGCTTGTCGCGGTCATAGGTCGCGGGAAGGTGATCGACGCCGGCCAGCAGCGTTCCGAACATCTTGCGGTTGTTGACGATGCCGCCGACTGAAGTACCGCCGAAGCCGACGCCGTGATAGCCGCGCTCGCGGCCGATCAGGCGGGTGCGCGTGCCTTGACCGTCGATCTGATGATAGGCCAGCGCGATCTTGAGCGCGGTATCAGCGGCTTCCGACCCTGAATTGCAGAAAAATACGTGGTCCAGTCCGGCGGGCGCAAGCTCGGCAATGCGGCTTGCGAGCTCGAAGGCCTGGGGAATGCCGAACTGAAACGGTGGGGCATAGTCCAGAGTTTCGGCCTGCTTGGCGATCGCCGCGGAAATCTGGGTGCGGCCATGCCCCGCATTGGTGCACCACATGCCCGATGCGGCGTCGATGATCTTGCGGCCGTCGACGGTGAAGTAATGCATGTCCTTGGCGCCGGCGAGCAGTCTCGGCGCCTTCTTGAAGGCCCGGTTGGCGGTAAACGGCATCCAGTGCGCGGCGAGGTCGTTCGGGACGTTGACGGCGGCGGGGCGTGGGCTCTTGTCCAGCATGGGGGCCTCTTGCGTTTTGGAAAATTGGCGGCTCTGGCGCAAGCTATCAGCTTCGCTGCGGGACGGAAACGCCAACGGACCGCTATATTTCCGCTCATTCGGGCGGGTTTGAGCACAGGCCCGTTCACAGATCGGCGGCGCCGACCCAGAACACTTCGCCCTCGGAATCCTCGGTATCGAGCCACATTAGCGGCAATTGCGGAAATGCGGCTTCCAGCTGCTCGCGGCCACGGCCGATCTCGCACAATAGCCCGCCCCGTGATGTCAGGTGTCGCCGGGCTTCTTTCAAGATGCGGCGGACCACATCAAGTCCGTCGGCGCCGCCATCGAGCGCGAGTTTCGGCTCGGCGCGGCATTCGCGCGGCAGCTTCGCCATGCCTTCGGCATCGACATAGGGCGGATTGGAAATAATCAGGTCGTAACGTGCCTCGCCGATCGGCCCGAACAGATCACCCCGATGCAATTTGATGCGCTCTCCAAGACCGTAATCGGCAATATTGCGCGCGGCGACATCGAGCGCGTCCTTCGAGATATCCACCGCGTCGATCCGCGCCTGCGGAAGGCTGCGCGCGGCGAGGACAGCCAGGCACCCCGAGCCGGTGCAGAGGTCGAGCACGTGTTTCACCGATCCGGGATCCTCGATCAGCGAGCCGCCGTCATCATCGCCTCCGCCGCTAAAATGGGAATCCAGCAACTCGCCAATGAACGAGCGCGGCACGATCACGCGTTCGTCGACATAAAAGGGCAGGCCGCGCAGATAGATTTTGTTGACCAGATAGGCCGCGGGTTTTCGCGACGTGACGCGCCGTGCAATCACCTCGAGGATGGCTTTGGCCTCGCGCGCGGTGACCCGCGCGGTCGCGAACGTCTCGAACTGGTCGGGATGAAGATGCAGCGTCTCGCAGACCAGGAATGCAGCCTCGGCCACGGGATCGGTGGTGCCGTGCGCGAACACCAGTTTTGC
>VAZH01000050.1 GCA_005884465.1 Alphaproteobacteria bacterium
CGAAGCTCTCAGCTTGGCTTGCCGAACAGCATCGGAAGCTGTCGCGGTCCGCGCACCGTACCTTCCGACCAGGTCACCTGGCCAGCCGGGTCGAGCCTGAAATCCGGAATGCGCTTCAGCCATTCCTCGGTTGCAACCGTCATTTCCATGCGCGCGAGATTGGAGCCGACGCAGCGGTGAATCCCCAAGCCAAATGCGGCATGGCGGTTCTCCTTGCGGTCGATCACAACCTTGTCGGCATCGGCAAACATCGCGGGATCGCGGTTGGCGGCGGGAAACGACAGCAGCACCATATTGCCGGGTTTTATCGGGCAGCCGCTGATCACCGTCTCCTTCATCACCTCGCGCGCCATCGTCACCGGCGAATAGGCGCGCAAAAACTCCTCGATCGCGCTCGGCATCAGTTCCGGCTCGGCAATCAGACGGTCGCGATCCGCGGGCGTTTTCGCCAGATGCCAGAGCGAAGCGCCGATCCCGCTCCAGGTGGTGTCGATGCCGGCGATCAAGAGCAGCCGCAGCGAGCCCAGCACATGGGTGTCGGACAACGGCTGGCCGTTTTTGTCGCGGGCGTTCATCAGGGTCGAGATCAGGTCTTCCGTGGGATGCTTCTTGCGATGCTCGATATGGCCGGCAAAATATTCGGTCATCTCATGCACCGCGCGCATCAATGTGGCGTCGTCCTTGATGCCGAGTTCAAGAATCTCGTGAATCCACTTGATGAAGAGCTCGCCATCCTTTTCCGGAATGCCAAGCATGTGCGCAATCGCGCGAACCGGAATGTGCTTGGTGTAGCGCGCCGCCGCGTCGCATTTGCCATCGGCGATGAATTGGTCGATCAACTCGTTGCAGATCGCGCGAACCCTGGGCTCGAGCTTTTTCATGGCATCGGGCGTGAATGGCGGCAGCAGCAATTGCTTGGCGGGCTTGTGTTCCGGCGGGTCGGAGGTGATCGGCGGCGCCGAGGCCGTCTGCTCGGGCCTGATGTCGCGCACGATGACACGGCGGGAGGAAAAATGCTCGGTGTCGTAGGCGATCTGCTTTACCGCTTGATAGGTGGTCGGCAAATAGCAGCCGAGAAAACGCTTGGTGTGAACCACAGGGCATTCCGCTCGCAACTCGTCCCAGATCGGAAACGGATTTTCGGTCCAGCGTGGATCGGTATGGTCGAAATCGTGAACCCAATCGGTGACGGGAGGATGATCGGGCAGAACACTGACGGAATCGGACATCGGGCATTTTCCTCTGCTTTGCTCGCTCAGATCAAATATTGCGCGGACTGAATTGTTTCGAGGGCAGGATCATTCCTCGGTCACTTCGATCGCGATCTCCGGACAATTGGCCTGGGCGAGCCAGGCCTTGTCCTCAAGCCCTTTGGGAACGGAGCCGTCGCCGATTTCGTGTGCATTGCCGAATTCGTCGAGCTCGAACAGTTCGGGCGCCAGCGATTTGCAGCGCGCGTGTCCCTGACACTTTTCCTGGTCGACATGTATTTTCAATCTGGGGGATTTCGACATCGACCAAACTCCCTTTTTACAGTCGCTTGCGAGCGCTTTGCTAACCGCGGCAACTGGTGATGAATCGCGCTTCGATCCATCGAGACGGCGCGTTGTTTTTGTTGTTTCGAATTATAGGCATGACTATAATATAGCCGTCAATACAAAAATTGGATGATCGCGTGGCGGCAGATTGGCAATCGATAGACTGGGTCGCCGTTCGGGACCTCCCTGGCATTTTGCCGACGCAGCAGCGCCGCAGCCAGGAAACCACGGTCGCGCTGCTGGAAGCCGCTGCCGTGATGTTGCGCGAGCGTTCGCTCGATGAGCTATCGATCGAGGATTTGTGTAAGCGCGTCGGCGTCACCATAGGCGCCTTCTACGGCCGCTTCGAAAGCAAGGACGCCTTCTTTAGCGCGCTGATGTCGCTTGCAGCAAGGAAGGCACTGGCCGCCGTCCGCGCGGCGGTAGCCGATGAGGACAATCTCGGTACGGGGTTGGAAGAGGCTTGTCGAAGGGTCGTCGAAATCGCCGTTGATGTCGTACGACGTAACGTTGGCGTGGTCCGCGCCGCCTCGCAATATGAGAGCATCTATCCGGAGCGATGGGGAACGATCCGCACCACCGGAAGTGCGATGGTCGATCTCGCCAAGCCGCTGTTGCTGGCGCGGATGGGCCGCGGCCGGGTCGCGGCCAAGGAGCGGAGCATTGGCTTCGCGTTTCAGATGATGTTCGGCACGCTGATCAACGCGGTGCTGCACAAGCCGAAACTTGTTTCGCTCGACGAGCCGGAAATGGTTGACCGTCTTGCGTTGGCAATGTTTCTCCAGCTGCAGCACGAAGCCCGGGCGGACAGGCCGGCGAAATGAAATCGTTTTTTCGTCATGGCCGGGCTCGTCCCGGCCATCCACGTCTTTTGGTCGAGCCAAAGAAAGCAAGACGTGGATGCCCGGGTCAAGCCCCGGCAAGACGAGTGTCGGTCTCCTCGCCGCGTCTCGAAGGATGAGAAAGCCACCGTGGCCTCATGGTTCGAGACGGCGCACCGGACAGCGCAAGTGCGCTGCCGGGAGAGCGCCTCCTCACCATGAGGGATGACATTACTTCGCCGGTCTCGGATCGATCGGCGTCGTGCCGCGCACGCCCAGAATATCCTCCAGCACTTTCGCGCCGGCCAGAAGCTGCGCCTCGCCGCGCGGCGGCGCCACCACCTGAAGTCCGACCGGCAGCCCTGACGCCGTGAACCCGCACGGCAAGGACAGCGCCGGGCAGCACACCAGCGTAATCGCATAGACGATGGCAAGCCACTCGACGTAGTTGTCGAATTTTTTCCCGTCGCATTCGGCGACATAACGATGCTCGACCGGAAACGGCGCCACGATCGTGGCCGGCGCCAGCAAGAGATCGTAGCTCTTGAAAAACTCAAGCGCGCGCGCAGTCATCGCGACGCGCTGCGCTTCCGCGCGCTCGAGCTGCTCGACGGTCAGCCTCAGTCCTTCCTCGATGTTCCAGATCACTTCGGGCTTGAGCAGATCGCGATTGCTGCGCAGCAGCGCCGCCTTGCTGACGGCGAAGTCGAACGCGCGCAGCACATGGAAGCACTCATGGGCCTCGCGCAGGTCCGGATGGGCTTCCTCGACGATGGCGCCGGCTTCCGCGAAGCGCATAGCCGCCTTTCGCGTGATGGCGGCAACCTCGGGATCAACCGGCGTAATGCCGAGATCGGGCGAATAGGCGACGCGTTTCGGCCGCTTCCCGGAGCGCGCGGCAGCGAGGAATGGCGTCGGCAGCCGAGGCAACGACAGCGGATCGGCCGGATGCTCGCCGCTCATGGCATCGAGCAGCAGCGCAAGGTCCTCGATATTGCGCGCCATCGGGCCGTGCACGGTCAGATTGCGATCGATCTTGGCGACGGGCGTATGCGCGACGCGGCCGATGCTCGGCCGCATCCCGACGACCCCGCAGAAGCTCGCGGGATTGCGCAGCGAGCCGCCCATGTCGGTGCCGTGCGCGAGCCACGCGGTACCGGTTGCGAGGGCGACAGCGGCGCCGCCCGAGGAGCCGGCGGCCGAACGCGACAGGTCCCAGGGATTAAGCGTCGCGCCGAACACTTCGTTAAAGGTATTGGCGCCGGCGCCGAATTCCGGCGTGTTCGATTTGGCGTAGACGACGGCGCCGTTACCTTCGAGATGCTCGACCACGATGTCGGAACGCGCTGCGATCGTATCCTTGAAGATCGGCGAGCCCTGCGTGTTCAGCACGCCCTCGACATTGAACAGGTCCTTTATCGGAATCGGCATTCCCGCAAGCAGGCCGCGATCCCCGATCGGTTTTTTCATCAGCGCTTTGGCACGGGTTCGGGCGCGGTCGAAGCACAGCGTCGGCAAGGCATTGACTTTGCCGTCGACCTCGGCGATCCGCTGCTCAAGCACGTCGAGCAGATCGAGCGGTGTGACCTCGCCTGAGTTTAGTTTTTCGACGATCGCGCATGCCGTTGCGCGCACCAGGCTCTGATCAGATGCCACTTAGGTCTCCCTTTCGTTCCGCTTCTTCGGTAGCGGATTGTCTAGTCCTGTAAAATATTTTCCCTCAACGCTGATCCGGCGATTGTTCGAGCGGACGGCTGATTGACCTCATCCTGAGGAGCGGCGTCTTCGCCGCGTCTCGAAGGATGACGAAACAGGTGTCTGTGGCGCATCCTTCGAGATGCCGCTTCGCGGCTCCTCAGGATGAGGGTGAGTATGTAGGTGCGCTTTGACGCGTCGATCGTCCTACCCCCAGCCCGCGCTGATGCCGCCATCGACGGTAAAGATCACGCCCGAGGTGTAGCCGGAACGGTCGGAGGCGAGGAACGCCATCAGGTCGCCGATTTCGCGGGCATGCGCGGGGCGGCCGAGCGGAAATCCCTTTTGAAACTCCTTGTAGCGGCTTTCGTCGCCGAACTGGTGTTTGGCGCGGGTCTTCAGCAGGGTGACGTGGCGGTCGGTTCCAACAGGACCCGGATTGATGCCGACGACGCGGATGTTGTCGGCGAGGCTCTTGCTGCCGAGCGCGCGGGTGAATGCCATCAGCGCGGCGTTGCCGGCGCTGCCGCAGATGTAATTGGCATCGAACTTCTCGCCGGCCGCGCCAATGTCGTTGACGATGACGCCGTGGCCGCGCGATTTCATCTGCGCGTAGATCGCGCGGGTGAGGTTGATATAGCCGAACACCTTCAGCTCCCAGGCGTGACGCCAGGTTGCCTCGTCGATCTTGTCGATCGGACCGCCCGGAATATCGCCGGCATTGTTGACGAGGATGTCGATGTCGGAGGCATCCTTCGCAAGCCTGGCAATGTCCTCGGGCTTGCGCAAGTCAACGACATGAGCCGTGGCGTCGATTTGATGGGCGAAGCGCAAGCGCTCGGCGAGCGCTTTCAACTGATCGCCGCTGCGGGCGGCAAGATGGAGATGAGCGCCTTCTTCGGCAAAGGCTTCGGCCGCGGCCGCGCCGATGCCTTTTGAGGCGCCGGTGATCAGGACGCGCTTGCCGCGCAAATGCAGATCCATGGGACTACTCGCTTGGTGGGGAAATGTCTGATGCGGTGGTCGGCGAATTTCTACTGGTTAGGCCGCCCTGGCTAAAGCCGTCAACATTGCACTGCAGTGTTGCACCGTGACAAAGTTTGGTCCATTGCAATTCGATCAGGCCACCTCGCGGGCGGGTAAGGAATTAAGGAAACTCTCGATGAGCAACGAAAAAAAGCAATATCGGATCGCGGTCATTCCCGGGGACGGCATCGGCAAGGAAGTGGTGCCGGAAGGGCTGCGGGTGCTGGAGCAGGCGGCGAAAAAGCACGGCGTCAGCCTGCATTTCGATCATTTCGACTTCGCCTCCTGGGACTATCATGAAAAGCACGGCGAGATGATGCCGGACGACTGGAAGACGCAGATCGGCAAGCACGACGCGATCTATTTCGGCGCGGTCGGCTGGCCCGCGAAAATTCCCGATCACATTTCGTTGTGGGGATCGCTGATAAAATTCCGCCGGGAGTTCGACCAGTACGTCAACCTGCGCCCGGTGCGGCTGATGCCGGGGGTGCCGTCGCCGCTCGCCAACCGCAAGCCCGGCGATATCGATTTCTGGGTGGTGCGCGAAAACACCGAAGGCGAATATTCATCGGTTGGCGGGCGGATGTTCCCGGATAGCGAGCGCGAATTCGTCACCCAGCAAACGGTCATGACCCGCATCGGCGTCGATCGGATTCTGAAATTCGCTTTTGAGCTGGCGCAATCGCGGCCGAAGAAGCATCTGACCTCGGCGACGAAATCCAACGGCATTTCCATCACCATGCCGTATTGGGACGAGCGCGTCGAGGCGATGGGGAAAAACTATCCCAAGGTGAAGTGGGACAAATACCACATCGATATTCTCACCGCGAATTTTGTCTTGCATCCGGACTGGTTCGACGTCGTGGTCGGCTCGAATCTGTTCGGTGACATCCTCTCGGATTTGGGGCCGGCCTGCACCGGCACGATCGGCATCGCGCCCTCCGGCAACATCAATCCGGAAGGGAATTTTCCTTCCGTGTTCGAGCCGGTGCACGGCTCGGCGCCGGATATTGCGGGGCAGGGCATTGCCAACCCGATCGGCATGATCTGGTCCGGCGCGATGATGCTGGAACATCTCGGCGAGAAGACCGCCGCAGCGTCCATCGTGAGCGCCATCGAGCGCACACTCGGCGAACGCACGCTGCGCACCCGGGATCTCGGCGGCAACGCCGACACCGTCGCCTGTGGCAAGGCGGTCGCGGAGATGGTGGAGTAGGGAGTAAGACCCTCATGGTGAGGAGGCGCACTTGCGCCGTCTCGAACCATGAGGCCCGGTCCCTTCATCCTTCGAGACGCGGCCAAGTGGCCGCTCCTCAGGATGACGGCGGTGTGCGCTTCACCGCTTCACAATCCTCCTGCAATGCTCCCACGCCGCCCCGATCAGATTCTCGCTCGCCTCGGGCGTGCGGAAGGCTGAATGCGCCGACAGCGTGACGTTCGCTAATTTTGTCAGCGGGTGATCCACCGGCAGCGGCTCGATGTTGAAGACGTCGAGCCCGGCATGCCGGATGTGGCCCGACTGCAAGGCGTCGATCATCGCCTGCTCGTCGATCAGCGCACCGCGCGCGGTGTTGACGAGGATGACGCCCGGCCTCATCGAGGCGATCCGCTCGCGCGAAAGGAAGCCGCGGGTTTCGTCGTTCAATAGCAGATGCAGCGAGACCACGTGGCTCGCCACGAGCAGCGTTTTCAGATCGACAAAGTCGACGCCAGGAAAAGTTTTCGCCGTCCGGTTCCAGGCAATGACCCGCATGCCGCTGCCGAGCGCAATGCGCGACACTTCCGCGGCGATGCCGCCGAAGCCGATCAGGCCAAGCGTCTTGCCGGTCAGCTGCATGCCGTCCTCGCGCAGCCAGTTGCCGGCGCGCATCTCGCGGTCCATCTGGGCAAGCACGCGCGCGGAAGCCCACATCAGCGCAACAGCGGATTCGGCCACCGCGGTGTCGCCATAGCCACGGATCAGGTGGACGGCGATGCCAAGTTCAGCGAGTTGTTCCGGGTTCATATAACTGCGCGCGCCGGTTCCCAGGAACACGACGTGCTTCAAGCCGGCACATTTGCGCGCGATATCGGTCGGCAGCGCGGTGTGATCGACGATCGCGATCTCGGCGCCGTCGATCACGCCGGGCAACTGCTCCGGCGTTACGTCCGGATCGCGATGGATGCGCACCTTGGGATCGCCGGGTTCTTCCAGCCGTTCGAAAATCACCGCAAGCGATTCATTGGCATCGACAAAAACTCCGCGCACTGAAATCTCCTTGATTCTGTCAGGATGCGACGCCGGCGAGCGCAAGTACGGTATGCAGCAGCGTGTTGGCGCCGGAGGCGCAATCGGCCTGCGTTGCGTCCTCAATCTCGTTGTGGCTGATACCGTCCTTGCAGGGAACGAAGATCATTGCTGACGGTACGACGTTGGCGAGGTTGCAGGCGCGCCCGAAGTGATGCGGCGGTGACTGTAGCCCAGCGCCTTGGTGGCGCTCTCGACCGCGTCGACCAGTTTTGGGTTGAACACCGTCGGTTCCTTGCGCCAGATCGCATCGAGCGCGATCTCGACCCTGCGGCGGCCCGCGATTTCCGCAGCCGCGCTGCGCAAATCCTTGTCGATGGCATCGAGCGTTTCCGAAGCCGGGCTGCGAATATCGACGGTGAAGGCGATCTCGCCGGGGATCACGTTGCGGGAGGGAGCCGCAATCACGGCCTCGCCGACGGTGCCGACCGCGTTCGGACCATGGGCCTTCGCAATCCGCTCAACCGCCAGCACGAATTCCGACAACGCCGCCAGCGCGTCGCGGCGCAGCGGCATCGGCGTGGTGCCGGCATGGCTTTCGAACCCGGTAACCTTGCCGTCGTACCAGACAATGCCCTGGCCGCGATCGACCACGCCGATGGTCTTGTTTTCGGCCTCCAGCAGCGGGCCTTGCTCGATGTGCAGTTCGACGAAGGCGCCGAACTTGCGCGCGCCGACGGCTTCGCTGCCGCGATAGCCGATGCTGTCGAGCGCTTCGCCTACCGTGACGCCGGCGGCATCACGCCGCGCCAGAATGTGCTCGGTGGTGTAATCGCCGGCATAGGCCGCCGACGCCATGGTCGCCGGCGCGAAGCGCGAGCCTTCCTCGTTGGTCCAGTTGACAATGCAGATCGGGGTTTCCGTCTCGATCCCGGCGTCGTTGAGCGTGCGGACGACCTCGAGCGCCGCCAGCGTGCCAAGCACGCCGTCGTACTTGCCGCCGGTCGGCTGGGTATCGAGATGCGAGCCTAGGCCCACCGGCGGCTTTGACATGTCGCGGCCCTTGCGCAGGCCGAACATCGATCCCAATGCATCGACATGCACTTCGAGGCCGGCGGCCTCGCACGCGCGGCGGAACCAGTCGCGCACCTGCTTGTCTTCCGGGCCGAGCGTCAGCCGCCGCACCCCGCCTTTCGGTGTGGCGCCGAATTTCGCGGTTTCGTGGATCGTGTCCCAGAGACGGGCGGAATCGATTTGCAGATTGGATGCGGCTTGGCGCATGCGGCGGTTCCGGAGATTTACGGATCAATGACGCGCCAAAAGCGGCGCGTCAACAGCGCGGTCTGATTCGGCAATCTTGACGGCGAGATCGGCCACCGCTTCGACCGCGACGGTGTCGGGAGCCGCGAGCCAGCTCGCGGAAAATGTCAGTGGTGGGATTTGCAGGTCGGTCGACAGCAACTGCAGCCGCCCATCCGCCATTTCGTTTTCGACGATTGCCGTCGGGATCACCGCAATGCCTAGGCCTTCGATCGCCATATGCCGCACCGTCGCCAGCGACGTGCTGGCGTGCAGGCGCACCGGAGGAAGGTCGGGCCGGTTGAACAGCGAGCGCACGATTTCATAGGGCTGGGTTTTGCGCGTAAAGGTGATGATCGGAAATCTGGCCAGATCGCGCACCGTGAGCGTGCGCTTGCCGAGCCCGAGCAGAGGGCTTGCGAGAAAATCGACCGGATAGTCGCAGAGCAGCCGGTTGCGGATCGTTGAAACCGATAGCGGGCCGACCACGAAGGCGAGATCGATTTCCTGTGCCAGCAGACGGGTTCGCAAATTGGAGGTGATGTCGACTTCGATCTCCAGCGACAGGTTGGGATAGGCGGTGTTGACGCTCTTGATCAGCTGCGGCAGCCATGTGTGCACAATGGTCTCGGCAACGCCGAGACGAAGCACGCCCCGCATCGCCGAACGGTCGCCGACCGCCGCCATCATTTCGGATCGCATCCCGATCAGTTTCTCCGCGTAGACCATCATCTGCCGCCCGCTCGGCGTCGGCAGCACCATGCGCCGGTCGCGCTGCAACAGCTTGACGCCCACCTCGCGCTCGAGCTGGGCGATGCGCTGGGAAATCGCGGGCTGGGTCGTATTGAGCTTCTGGGCCGCCCCCCGGAAGCTGCCGAGATTCACGACCCAGAGAAAAGTCTCGATTGCCTTGAAATCAGCCATGCTGTGGCATCCGCCTTTGGATAAATTAATTTTATCGATCTTAATCAAAAACGACGATTAGACATTATGATAGGCCTGTGTGCTTCATTCGTCGAGGCAAATGAGGAGGTCGGGATGACCAGCATGGCAAGGGCGGAGCGCCACTCAAATCCCGCAGCGATTGACTTATCGCCCAGCGTCGCAGCCCGTCACGCCTGCCGCGCCGGAACGGCCTCCAGCACCGCCGGCGTCGCGCCGGGATATGTGCAGGGCAATCTCGCTATCCTCCCGGAGAAGCTTGCGGCATCGTTTCACCGATTTTGCCAGCTCAACCCGAAACCTTGTCCGGTGATCGGTATGTCCGACGTCGGAGACCCGCGCATTCCCTCGCTCGGGATCGATCTCGACATCCGCACCGACCTGCCGCGTTATCGCGTCTGGCGCGACGGCGAGGTGGTGGAGGAGCCGACCGATATCATGGCGCATTGGCGCAACGATCTCGTCGCCTTCGTGCTCGGATGTTCGTTTTCATTCGAAGAAGCATTAATGGCGGACGACCTGCCGATCCGTCACATCGAGCGCAATGTGCGGGTGCCGATGTACCGTACCAATATCGCCTGCGCGGATTCCGGGCCGTTCGCCGGCCCGATGGTGGTGTCAATGCGGCCATTCAAGCCGGCGGACGCCATCCGCGCAGTGCAGATCACCTCGCGGTTCCCATCGGTGCATGGCGCGCCGATCCACCTCGGCCATCCGCATTCGATCGGGATCGCCGATATCGCAAAACCCGACTACGGCGACCCGGTGCCGGTTGAAGCCGATGAGATTCCGGTATTCTGGGCGTGCGGCGTGACGCCGCAAGCGGTGATCGCGGCGGCGAAGCTGCCGTTTGCCATTACGCATGCCCCCTCGTTGATGCTGGTGACTGATCTCAAGAACAAGCAGCTTGCCGTTCTCTGAGGCTTTACCGTAACCTTCAACCGTTCCATCGATGAGCCGCCGCCAAATAGAGGATCCCTTGATGACCATCACCCGCCGAAATGTCTTGCTTGGAGCCACCGCCACTGCTGCGCTATTGCCGATCGCGGGGCGCGCGCAAACGTCCGAAGTGGTGATCGGCGTGATCTATCCGCTGTCCGGCGCCAGCGCGCAGATCGGCGTCGATGCCCAGAAGGCGTTCGATACGGCGGCAGACATCGTCAACAAGAATTACGATTTCGAACTGCCGCTGGCGAAGGGCGAGGGGCTTCCGGGTCTGGGTGGCGCCAAAGTGCGCCTGGTCTTTGCCGATCACCAGGCCGACCCGCAGAAGGGCCGTGCCGAGGCGGAGCGCCTGATCACCCAGGAAAAAGTCTGCGCCATCGTCGGCACCTATCAGAGCGCGGTCGCGGTCACCGTGAGCCAGATCTGCGAGCGCTACCAGGTTCCGTTCATTTCGGCCGACAACTCGTCGCCAAGCCTGCACCGTCGTGGCCTGAAGTTCTATTTCCGCGCCGCGCCGCATGACGAGATGTTCTCGACGGCGATGTTCGATTTCTTCGATGCGATGAAGAAGAAGGGCCAGAAGATCGAGACGCTGTCATTATTCCACGAGGACACCATCTTCGGCACCGACTCCGCCAATGCGCAAACCAAGCTCGCCGCAGATCGCGGCTACAAGATTGTCGCCGACATCAAGTATCGCGCCAACTCGCCTTCATTGACCGCCGAGGTACAGCAGCTCAAGGCCGCCAATGCCGACGTGCTGATGCCGTCGAGCTATACGACGGACGGTATCCTGCTTGTCAAAACCATGGCTGAACTCGGCTACAAGCCAAAGAGCATTGTCGCCCAGGACGCCGGCTTCTCCGAAAAAGCATTGTACGACGCAGTCGGCGACAAGGTCGAAGGCGTTATTTCACGCGGCAGCTTCTCGCTCGATCTCGCGGCCAAGCGGCCGATGGTCGGCAAGATCAATGCCATGTACAAGGAGAAGTCCGGCAAGGACTTCAACGACTATTCGTCACGCCAGTTCATGGGTCTGATCGTGATGGCCGATGCCATCAACCGTGCCAAATCCACCGACGGCGACAAGATTCGCGAAGCGCTGGTGGCGACAGACTTGCCGGGCGAGCAGACGATCATGCCCTGGAAGCGGGTGAAGTTCGACGAGATGGGCCAGAACAACGACGCCGATCCGGTGCTGCTGCAATATGTCGGTGGCAAGTTCGTCACCATCTTCCCGGCCGACTCCGCCAATGCGCAAACCAAGCTCGCCGCAGATCGCGGCTACAAGATTGTCGCCGACATCAAGTATCGCGCCAACTCGCCTTCATTGACCGCCGAGGTACAGCAGCTCAAGGCCGCCAATGCCGACGTGCTGATGCCGTCGAGCTATACGACGGACGGTATCCTGCTTGTCAAAACCATGGCTGAACTCGGCTACAAGCCAAAGAGCATTGTCGCCCAGGACGCCGGCTTCTCCGAAAAAGCATTGTACGACGCAGTCGGCGACAAGGTCGAAGGCGTTATTTCACGCGGCAGCTTCTCGCTCGATCTCGCGGCCAAGCGGCCGATGGTCGGCAAGATCAATGCCATGTACAAGGAGAAGTCCGGCAAGGACTTCAACGACTATTCGTCACGCCAGTTCATGGGTCTGATCGTGATGGCCGATGCCATCAACCGTGCCAAATCCACCGACGGCGACAAGATTCGCGAAGCGCTGGTGGCGACAGACTTGCCGGGCGAGCAGACGATCATGCCCTGGAAGCGGGTGAAGTTCGACGAGATGGGCCAGAACAACGACGCCGATCCGGTGCTGCTGCAATATGTCGGTGGCAAGTTCGTCACCATCTTCCCGGCGCAGGCCGCCGTCGCCGAGGCCGTCTGGCCGATGAAGTAAAGTGCGATGTGCGCGTCACACCGCGGCGCGCGCCCTCATCCTGAGGAGCGGGCGAAGCCCGCGTCTCGAAGGACGAGGGCGGTTACATCCTTCGAGACGCGCGCGAGTGCGCGCTCCTCAGGATGAGGTCATTGCCTGGGGGGAATACCTGTGACAGCCGAGACCATTATCCAGAGCCTCGCCAGCGGCCTCTTGATGGGGCTACTCTACGGCCTGATCGCGGTCGGCCTTGCGCTGATCTTCGGCCTGATGGACGTGGTGAACTTCGCCCACGGCGAATTCCTCATGATCGCCATGTACGCGACGTTCTTTCTGTTCGCGTTCTTCGCGCTCGATCCATTGCTGTCGGCGCCACTGGTCGCGGCGGCGCTGTTCTTGTTCGGCGCCGTGGTCTATCTCCTGGTCGTGCGCTTCGCGGTCAGGGCGAAGGCCAATGCCGGCATGGTGCAGATTTTTTCGACCTTCGGGCTCGCCATCGTGATGCGCGGCTTCGCGCAGTTTTTCTTCACGCCGGACTATCGCAGCGTCACGCATTCATGGCTTGGCGGCAAAACCGTGTCGATTGCCGGCATTTTCCTGCCGGTGCCGCAATTGGTCGGCGCGCTGGTGTCGATCGCGGCATTTGTCGCGCTGTATTTCTTCATCAACCGCACCGATTTTGGCCGCGCCCTTGAGGCGACCCGCGAGGACGCCGGGGCGGTGGCGCTGGTCGGCATCGACAAGAACAGGGTATTCGCGCTGGGCTGGGGCCTCGGCGCGGCGCTGGTGGGGCTTGCCGGCGCGATCATGGCGATATTCTTCTACATCTATCCCGACGTCGGCGCGTGGCACTGGGCGGCTTCGGCAGCGTGTTCGGTGCGTTTGCCGGCGGCATCCTCGTCGGTCTGGTCGAAGCCTCCACCGCATTGATCCTGCCACCGTCGTTGAAGTCGGTTGGCATCTATGCGGTCTATCTATTGGTGGTGTTCGTCCGGCCGCGCGGCCTGTTCGGATCGATCTGATGGATACGAGCTTTGCCCAGCGCCGCCGCCGCGATTTGATCGTGGCCGTGTGTCTGGCGGCGATCGCCGCGCTGGTGCCGCTGTTCGTGAAAGACGTCTACGTCCAGAACATCATGGTCCTGACGCTGATGTACGCGGCGTTGTCGCAGAGCTGGAACATCCTCAGTGGCTATTGCGGGCAAATCTCGCTCGGGCATGCGCTGTATTTCGGGCTCGGCGCCTACACGACCGCACTTCTGTTCACCAAATTCGGCGTGCTGCCGTGGTTCGGCATGCTCGGCGGCGGCCTGATATCGGCCGCCATCGCGATGGCGCTCGGCTATCCCTGTTTCCGCCTGCGCGGCCATTACTTCGTCATCGCCACCATCGTCATTGCCGAGATCGCGCTGCTCCTGTTCCAGAACTGGGATTGGGCCGGCGCCGCGCTCGGCATCGATATTCCCATCCGCCGCGACAGCTGGCTCACCTTCCAGTTCACGCGCAGCAAGCTGCCCTATTTCTACTTCGCGCTGGTGCTGGCGTGCGTCGCCTGGCTCGTGACCTGGTGGCTGGAAGATTCCAAGTGGGGCTACTGGTGGCGTGCGGTGAAGGACAATCCGGACGCCGCCGAAAGCCTCGGCGTGGTCGTGTTCAATTCCAAGATGGGCGCCGCGGCGGTCTCGGCCTTCCTCACCGCGGTCGGCGGCAGCTTCTATGCGCAGTTCGTGTCCTATATCGATCCTGAAAGCGTCATGGGCTTCCAGTTCTCGCTGCTGATGGCATTGCCCGCGGTGCTCGGCGGCATCGGCACGTTGTGGGGGCCGGTGCTCGGTGCCGTCATCCTGATCCCGCTCACCGAACTCACGCGTTCCTTTATCGGCGGCTCCGGCCGCGGCGTCGACCTGATCGTCTATGGCGCGCTGATCGTGCTGATCTCGCTGGCGCGGCCGGAAGGGTTGGTCGGACTGTTCTCGCGCCGGCGCAAGGGAGCGGTCCGATGACATTGTTGCTGGAAACCCGCGGCGTCTGGCAACGTTTCGGCGGCCTGATCGCCAATAGCGATATCTCGATTTCGGTCGGACGCGGCGAGATCGTCGGGCTGATCGGTCCCAAACGCTGTTCAATCTGATCGCCGGCGTGCTGCCGCCGACGCAAGGCTCGATTTGGTTCGACGGTGAAGACGTCACCGCGCTGCCGGCGGCGGAGCGCTGCCAGCGCGGCATCGCGCGCACCTTCCAGGTCGTGAAAAGTTTCGAGACCATGACGGTCATCGATAACGTCATCGTTGGCGCGCTGGTCCGCACCACCGTGATGCGCGAGGCGCGCCGCAAAGCCCACGACGTGCTGGAATTTGCCGGCCTCGCCGCGCGCGCCGACGCGCTCGCCAGCGAGTTGATCCCGTCGGAAAAGCGCCGGCTCGAGGTTGCGCGCGCGCTCGCGACCGAACCGAAACTGCTGCTGCTCGACGAAGTGCTCACCGGCCTGACGCCGAGCGAGGCGCAGAGCGGCGTCGAACTGGTGCGAAAAGTGCGCGCTACCGGCGTCACCGTTCTGATGGTCGAGCACGTCATGGAGATCGTGATGCCGCTGGTTGACCGCGCCATCGTGCTCGATCTCGGCAAGGTGCTGGTCGAGGGCAAGCCTGCCGACATCGTTCGCGATCCGAAAGTCATCAGCGCCTATCTTGGGGATCGTCATGCTGTCGGGGCGTGAAGTCACCACCGCCTATCACGGGCTGGTCGCGATCTCGGCGGTCAGCCTCGAGGTCGCCAAAGGCGAGATCGTCTGCGTCGCGGGGGCAAACGGCGCCGGCAAGTCGACGCTCCTGAAAACCATCGCCGGCGCGGAGCGTCCGCGCTCCGGAACGATTACCTTCGATGGTGCGCGCATCGACGGCATGGCGCAGCATATGATCACCGCGCGCGGCATCGCCTATGTACCGGAAAACCGCCGGCTGTTTCCGCGGCTGTCGGTGCGCGACAATCTGCGGCTCGGCAGCTACCTTTATCGCAGCGAGGCCGACCGCGACGAGCCGCTGGCGCTGGTGTTCAAGCTGTTTCCGCGGTTGTCGGAGCGACTGGAGCAGCGCGCCGAAACGCTCTCAGGCGGCGAGCAGCAGATGCTGGCGATTAGCCGCGCGCTGATGACGCGGCCGCGACTTCTGATGCTGGACGAGCCATCGCAGGGCATCATGCCGAAACTGGTCGACGAGATTTTTGCGGCGGTGAAGCGCATCCGCGATGCCGGCATGACCGTGCTGATCGTCGAGCAGCGTATGGCGGAGTGTCTCGAGATCGCCGATCGCGCCTACATCCTGCAGACCGGCCGCGTGCTGATGCAGGGCAGCGCCAGTGAGATCAAGACAAATCCAGACGTGCGGAAGGCGTATCTGGGGCTGTGACTCGCGTTCGTCATTGCGAGGAGCGCAGCGACGAAGCAATCCACCCTTTTCTTTCCGCTGTGCGAATGGATTGCTTCGCGGAGCCTGTCATCGGGCGGCGCTGAGCCTGTTATCGAGCGCGCATTCGCGCGACCCGTTGGCGCCGACCCGGTGGCTCGCAATGACGGGGAGGGCGTGTTCCGGATTTCTCCGTCATGCCGGGGCTTGACCAGGCTTGACCCGGGCATCCACGTCTTACTTCACAGTATGCCCAAGACGTGGATGGCCGGGACGAGCCCAGCCATGACGAGGAAAAGAGGCTCAGTCGTGCCCATGCTCCGGCAGCGTCAGCCCGAACGTCTTTGCGAGGTCCGCCACCTGCGCTGGCGTCAGATAGCGCGGGTTGAGCCCGCGCAGCAGCAAATAAAGTTTTGCGGTTTCTTCCAGTTCCTCGATTGCAAATACCGCAGCCTCCAGCGTATCGGCCGATACCACCGGGCCGTGATTGGCGAGCAAAACGGATGAATATTTGCCGGCCAGCCCCTTGATCGCGTCGGCCACGGCCGGATCGCCCGGCCGATAATACGGCACCAGCGCGGTCGAGCCGCATTTCATCAGGTAA
>VAZH01000051.1:0-1619 GCA_005884465.1 Alphaproteobacteria bacterium
TTCCTTTGCAATGTGGTGCCAATCGGCTTCTTCCATCGCGCTTCGGGCAACACCAACACTTGCAATAGACCGTCCTGGACGATCCGTGCCCTGCTCACGCGTTGCCGGATTTTCCTGCTCGAGAATCCGCTCGACGACAAGATCGATCCGTTGTGCGCTGCCTCTGTTGCGCAAGAAAAGGGCCTTTTGGCCATCGCCGACGAGAATGAGACTGTTGCGGGGAATGATCGGGGGCATAACATGGGGAACGTTGGATTTTGGTGCCATCGTCATCTGCCGATGCTCTCTGCTATGTCGCCCCACTCCAAAACGTAACGCGAAAGCCTGTCGCGGGGTTTCCTGGTTTGTAGCGCCCGCTGGTTTCGACGAAGAGACGTGCGCCCCCACGTATCAACGTTCCGGAAGCCCTCACCTTTCATTAGTCTGCCAGACGAAACAAAATTAGCGGAACTGATGGTTCGCGAGCTCGTTGAGCAGACATGTCGCCGGAAGGCCGTCGCCGTTCCGGTGCGCCTGCTTGGGAATTTCGGGCGTATGTCAGATGAACGAGGGACTATCGCCCAATACTTTCAAAGACATGTATCTCGCGGAACTGCAGGAACTGGTGAGTGTCGAAAGCCAGCTCGCGGACGCATTGTTGCGGATGGCAGGGGCCGCGACGCATCCGGCACTGAAGGATCTGCTGATCCATCATCGTGCGGAAACCGAGATCCAGAAGCAACGGCTGGTAACAATCCTGCAGAAGCATGGCGCCGATCCAGCGGCACATACCGACCAGGCCATGCAGGCTCTCGTCAAAGAAACAAGGAAAATGCTTGGCATGCTGACGGGAGACGACCTGCGCGATGCGGGACTGCTTGCGTCCGCCCAGAAGCTCGAGCATTACGAAATTGCCGCGTATGGCACTGCGGCGGCCCTCGCCGGTCAATTGGATTTGCGCGACGAGCAGAAGATGCTGCACCGAACTCTCGACGAAGAAAAACAGATCGACACACTGCTGACTCAGCTCGCCAAACGTGAAGTAAACCCCGACGCGCTGGCTGCCTGAAAAGGTCCGCCGCGCCGTGCGAGCGCGACGGAATGTCCGAACAATAGCGGTTCGTTCGTTGGAGGAAACAGGGAGGTCAACCATGCTCTTGGAAGCGCAGGAAACAATCAGCCTTATCGGGAGCGATAAGGTGCAGGGAACGGCGGTGTTTGGGCCCGACGGTCAAAAAATCGGATCGATTGAGCGGGTGATGATCGAAAAGATTAGCGGCAAAGTCTCCTATGCTGTTCTGAGCTTCGGCGGCTTTTTCGGAATCGGTGATGATTATTACCCGCTGCCATGGCCTTCGCTCAAGTACAACGTCGATCTTGGCGGCTATCAAATAATGGTCACCAAGGATCAGTTGAAGAAGGCGCCGAAATATGCACGAAGCGCCGATTGGAATTGGAACGATCAACAGCTTACCCACACAGTAAGCGCTTACTACGGGGTTCCACTGCCGTAGTCGATTTCGAGCTATTAAGGAGCGGATCGATCGAACCTTCCTATGATTACAGGGGGTTAGCTCGGCAAAGGCTGTTATCCTTATATCGGCTTTAGGATTTTGGCCGCTCAGTTTGCCCTTGTGCTC
>VAZH01000051.1:1732-8813 GCA_005884465.1 Alphaproteobacteria bacterium
ATCCGAATAGACAAGGGAGGAATTGCTGTTCTCTTTCGCTACGGCGTTGTGGTGCCGATCGGCTTGTCCCCTCAGCAGGAACAGGACTTTCTGGAAAAATTGTCCGCCCGCGTATCAGGCAGGTTGGATCGATACGAGGAAGAAACCGCAGTTATAAAACTTGCGGACGAGGATGAGGATCAGGTCCCGGCGGGAGGACCGATCCAGGTAAGGGCGATGTCTCCAGAGAGGCTGCTGGTTATTTCCGACGTTCTGGCCAAGAGCGTCGTGCTTGCGCATGATGAACGACGCGTCGCCGAAGTATTTGAGGTGATCGAGCCGTTTGCCCGGGAGCTGGCAACGCGCGGAAAAGCGCGTCTAAACCGGACCGGCATCCTGAGGCTGATTGGAAACGCCCTGCTGGTACAACACCGGGTGTCCGGTCGGGTCGCCATCACCGAGAAACCGGATGCACTGTGGGAGCGTCCCGATCTGGAAAGGCTCTACGCTCGTCTGGAAGACGAGTACGAATTACAAGAACGGGTCGATGCGCTTAACCGAAAACTTGCGGTAATCTCCGAGACCGCAACGACGCTCGCCGATATCATCGACACGCAACGATCCCTGCGTCTCGAACTCATTATCGTAGCGCTGATCGCGTTGGAGATCGTCATCACCTTCTACCAGATCCTGGCGTCTCGAGCCGGTCATTAGACGCTGCGGCTGAAAAGCTTTCCATAAGCTGTTCAGGTTCCATTTGATTCTGTTGTACTTGACTCCCGCCCACATCTGCCGCAGCATTCAGAGATGCTGCACCTGTCAAGGCGCGGGTAATCGGCTCTGCCTTTGCAGGAACTGGCGTTCGATCATGTGGTCGAGACGACGGCAGCAAGCGCGGACATAATGTCCACCAGACCTAATGTCCGTAGGACAACACTGGATGAGGAGCATGACGCCACCGGGCACGTTGCAATGATCTTGCTCCAATGCAAGGTCACGGCGCAGGTTGAGGTGAACTGCAGCTGCTAGCCATCATTTGTGCCGCCGACAATCTGAACCTATCCGCGAGACCCGGGACGCAAAGGCCACGCGCCTTCAGGTCTCGACAAGTTACTGGTGTGTACCAGACATCCTTCGCATAGCGAAGATTACGGGCCCCGCGATGCCTTGATGCACCGGGGCCCAATCATTTGGATGAACCTTCACGCTTCGCCCCCCATGCGGATCGACCTGTGTTCAATCCAAGGGTCGGCCCTTTCGACCTAAACCCGACGGTTCCCCGCTTTCAGGCCCCGGTTCCGCCGGAACTCAAATCCCGGCCATGAGGTTACCCCGGTCAAGGACGGAGGCTATGATGAAACGAAGTTTGCTTTGCTTCGGCTTCCTGATGATTTTGGGCGGCTCCGGCCTGGCGCAGATGGATAGGACCGCGCCTGCATTTTACGTTGTGCTCAATTCCCTGACCAAGAACTGCACCGTCGCTGACAAGTTGCCGCGCACCGACACGCCGAACATTACCGTTGCCAGCGACACCATTTATAAGACCCGGGCCGAAGCCGAAACGGCGATAAAGACGCTGAAGCCGTGCAATCCATAGCGCGCTACTCAAGCGCCTTGGGCATAAAACTGATCGTACTCCTGTGCATACGGCGCGTAAGAGTCTTTGAGGCTCGCAAGGTTCAGCAGCATCTTCGCGACAGGTAAACCATCCTTTGCAAAGACCGTGGTCCGCAGCCAAAGGCTTTCGGTCCTGCGGCTGCCGCTCAGCGCGACCACTTCCCGCTCGGTTTGATAATCCTCTGCTGCGAACAATGGCCCCCGCAGCAGCCGGATCTCCTGATCGGCAAACAGGCCGACCGCCGGACCCTTGACCGGCAGGCGATCCTCCCTCGACCGATATTGAACCAGCACGCTGAGCATCTCGATCGGGATGATCGCGCGTCCCCAAGGGTTGGCCGAGACTGCATCCTTTCGGTAATACGCGCTTGGTTCGGTGATCACCTGGAGCTTGTCTCCGAGCGAGAATGGATAGAGCTCGCCCATATTCTGATCGAAATCCATCCGCACCGTCTGACGTTTGGTCTTCATGCCGACCTCGACGTCGCGCAGGATCACGGGATCGGCCAGCGGCGTTAGTTCGGTCAGCCGCTGATCGAGCGCCGTCAGCGATGCGTCTTGCCCCACTGAAGCCGTGCCGCGCAGAACTTCGGTCCCGTCGCGCTTGACCATCCGGATCTTGCACTGCTTCTCGTCCGGTTCTGGCTTTGCCAAAATGGCCTTCACCTCTTCTCCCTCGAAGGACGGATTGCGATAGTGCGCGGAAATGCATCCGGTTTCGAACCACGCATTTCCCCACAAGCTCACGCATAATGGCGCGAACTGGCTGAAATGCGTAGGCCCCTCGATCGTGCCTCCCCGAAATCCCAGCTTCTGCGCCGTCGCATCGTCGTGAATGGAAGCGTGAGAATCGTAGACTTGGGCATTGAGCATCTGATGTGGCCGGCGCCACGGTCCGGCGAGAGAATCGGAGGTTTCAGTGATGACCGTCTCGAACGCTTTGGATGTCA
Source organism: Alphaproteobacteria bacterium (assembly GCA_005884465.1). GTDB lineage: Bacteria > Pseudomonadota > Alphaproteobacteria > Rhizobiales > Xanthobacteraceae > Bradyrhizobium. The sequence continues at coordinate 4,279 of VAZH01000051.1, forward strand.
TGAATTCCTCCGCTATCTGATCCGGCCCGGCAAGCACCGAAGTCAATCTGAGCTGGTAACCCATCCCTAACACGGGATGCAATTCGCACTTCCCCAAAAACGGCCGTCACCATAGCGATTACCGCGCGCGTTCCGGCCGGGCCCTGTCGTAATCCTCGCCGCCGACACGGTTCTCGCTCATGTCAGCAAGAATTTGGCCCGGCGTCGGCAAAGTTTTGGGGTCGACCCGCTTGTCGGGATTCCGCAGATCGGACCGGACGATGGCGCGGGCGCACTGGTCGATCAGCGTGCGATATGGCGGCGTGATCTTGGCCGATACCTTGACGGTGGAGGCCTCGTTGGGCTGGCCGTAAATCGCTTCAAGCTGCTCGACCGTCGCAATGATCGACATTGCCGTTCTCCTGATAGCCGCGCTCGCGAAGGCGACCTACTCGCTGCCTCGATCGCCCTTGATGACCTGCACAAGCTCCCGCGCATGGTCCTCGACGCTGCCGATATTGGCGATAGTCACGTCAGGCGCGGCTTCGACATCGTCAACGGCGCGGCTGAGCCGGTGCTCGATCTGCCCGTCGCTGCTCCGCGCCCGCGCGGCAAGGCGCTCGGCGAGAACATCTGATGGCGCCGTGATCGAAACCACGGTGACATCGGCATAGGCGCGGCGTATCGCGTCAACCACCGTGCGCGAAATATTCGCCACCACCGTGCGCCCGCCGCGAATGTCGTCATCGATCGCGCGGGGCAATGCGTAGCAATGGCCGTGCGCTTCCCAATGCACCGCGAAATCGCCCCGCGTGCCCGCTTGCCGGAAGGCATCGAGGCTGATCTGCTCATTATCCTCGAAAGCGGATGCTTCGCGGGTCACCACGCGGCGCGGAAAGACAACGTTGCCGTCGTCAGCGCACGCGGCCCGCGCCAATCCGATTAGCGTATCCTTGCCGGCCCCGCTCCGACCGACCACCACAATGAGCCGGCCGGGCCCGATCATGGCGGGTTGATGAGCGGATATGGTCGGCGCGTCGGTCACGCCACGCGATGTCCTTCACGCCAGACGTTGCGCACCACCGGGACATCGCGCGCCACATGCACGCGGATCAGATCGGCGCGCTTGCCGATCGCGATCTCACCCCGATCGGCGAGACCGACGGCCTCCGCGGGCGTCTTGGTGACGGTGCGGATGGCGGACGCAAGATCGATCGCCGGCACGCGCTGCGGCAATTGCAGCGCAGCCATCAACAGGCTCGAGGGAATGTAGTCGGACGACAGGATGTCCAATAATCCTTCGCGCGCCAGATCGACCGCGGCGATATTGCCGGAGTGCGAGCCGCCGCGCACCACATTCGGCGCCCCCATCAGAATGCCGATGCCGGCCTGGTGCAATCCGCGCGCGGCCTCCATCGTGGTCGGAAATTCCGCCACCGAAACCCGATCGCGGATGGCGTCGGTAACGTTTTCGTCGGTGGTGTCGTCATGACTGGCGAGCGGGATCTCATATTGATGTGCCAACGCCACGATCTCGCGCATATTGCTCGCCGCATGGGCCTTCTGATAGACAAAACGCCGTTCGAACAGAATGTCGAGTTCGGCGTCGGTCATGCCGGGACCCTTGCCGCGATAGTAATCCCGAAGGTTGGCTTCGTTGCGAAACTGCCGTTGCCCCGGCGTATGATCCATCAGCGACATCAAGCGTACATCCGGCCGCCCAATCAGCTCCTTGGCCTCCTCGACCACGCTCGGCATCGGGATTTCGCAGCGCAGATGCAGGAAATGATCTGATCGCAGCAGGTTGGCATCGCGCGCCGCCGCGATTGCCTCGGCGAGTATGCCCGCCCTTCCATCGACTTCCTCGGTGCCGTCCTCGCGCCAGACCCGCAGCGAATCCAGCACTGTCGTGATCCCTGATGTCGCCAACTGTCCGTCATAGGAAACAACCGCGGCGATCGGATCCCAGAATACCTTTGGCCGCGGCACGTAATGCGCCTCGAGATGATCGGTATGCAATTCGATCAGGCCGGGCATGATCAGGTCGCCGCCGGCGTCCGCGCTGCCTGCGGGCGCGTTGCTCTCGCCATATCCGGCGACGCGGCCATCCGCAAAAGCGATCCAGCCGCGTTCGATCACGCGATCCGCCAGAACAATCCTGGCGTTGCCGATAACCGTTTCGGACCTTGTCGAAGTCATATCAGTCGTCTTCCTTCATGCCGCGGCGGCAAACGATATCACGTCGACAATTCGGTCGGCGATCAGACGGCGGATCTCATCGTCGTGGACAATGGCGACGATGGCAACACCTGCGCGCATCTTTTCGTCGATCAGATCGACCACGATGGCGCGGTTAGCGGCATCGAGGGACGCATCCGTTCATCCAACGCCCTACACGAGGCGGTTGCAGCCGCGCGATGCGGCTCTATTCTGCCCCGATGGCCACCTTTCCGCGCTATGCGATCTATCATGCAGCTGCGCCGGGCACCGACCTTGATCGCTTCGGCGCCCAACTGCTCGGCTATGACGCCTACAGTGGCGAGGACCTGCCCTTTCCGGAGGGCATCATGCAGATCGCACCGGATTGGCGCGATCTGACCAAGGATCCACGAAAATATGGTTTTCATGCCACGCTGAAGGCGCCGATGTCACTGTCGCCCGGCAAGACCGAGCCTGAGCTTCTTGCAGCCTGCGAAGCCTTTGCCGCCAAGCCCCGGCCAATTCCGGTCATCACGCCTGTGGTTGGTTCGATCAGTGGATTCATCGCGGTGGTGCCTGCTGCACCCTCGCCCGAACTTGAGCGGCTTGCCGAGGATTGTACACGCGAATTCGATTCGTTCCGCGCGCTACTCACTCCAGAGGATCGTGCGCGGCGAAATCCCTCTGACCTGACGCCGAGGCAGCGCGAGTATCTCGACCGCTGGGGATATCCATATGTCATGGAAGAATTCCGCTTCCACATGACGCTTACGGGCCGGCTTGCCGCCGAGCGACGCGAGCCGATCCTGACGATGCTGCGCAACAGTTTTTCCGCAGTCGGCCTCAAGACGCTCGCGATCGACAGGATCGCGGTATTCCGTCAGGAAAACGCAGATTCGCGATTCCGGATCGTCAAGGACTGGCAGCTGCACAGGGACGCATGACCCTGCTTCAGCGACTGCAAACTCCCCCTACCTGGCAACCTCGCAAGAACAGCGCCGCCATTGCGGTCGCATTCACGCGCAAGATCAAGGCAAGCACGGCCGGAGCCCACTAAATCGCTGATATCCGGTTCAAAATACGTCGGCATTGAATGTTACAGGAATGCCACACACACGAACAATGTGTGGTTGTTCTTTGTACGTTCGAAAGAGTTGATGATGGACATTTATCGTGCGCGATTAAGTTGACTCGGGGTTGAGGTTTACGTTGCTTCCGCTGTGAAGGAGGAGAGCCGACATGCCAGCCTATATCCAGCACCGCGAAATTGAGACACCCGCGATTCTCTGCCCCGGCTGCGTGGGATTACTCCCCATGTACGTCAGGGAGGTCGAGCCCCATTGGAGCATGGCCAAGATCGACTTCATCTACGAGTGCGCCGACTGCGGCGCCGAAGTCCGGCAGACGATAACGAAGCCCCAACGACAGCATTGAGGCGTTCGCGTCCCGCCAGTCAGTCGATGATGTCAACGACGATCGTCATGCGTGCGCAGCAATCAATAATCTGACGCCAGAAGTTTGCAGCGTCCCCGCGTCCTAATGCGCGGCAGTTTGATAATCAGCGCTATCGCGGTTGCATTCCTTAAAGTGAAATGCAATCTCCTCAAGCGCGCGCTGTTCCCACTCTTCTGCTTTTGCCAGCCAAAAACTCTTGCGTTCGGAATCCAGTAAAGCCCGCTCTCGGCAGATGAATTCCTGTCTGCGAATTTCGACCAGCCTGTTCATGAACTCCACTCCTGGGGTGTGAAGCCAGTTTACCCACGCACCTTAGCAGAGTGGGGACGAAAGTCTTTTCATTTTGCTGGAAGGCGGCAGCATGTTTTCTCTCCGAAATCCCGCGGGCATTGCACTGCAGCACATCGAGCCGGGGGTATCAGAGCACACACCACGCACCGCACATCATCCGCGGCCTCAAACTGGGGGATGCTTCCGGCGACGTTGTCCTGCTGCGACTACTCGCGCAGCGCTGCAGAAACTACCGGTTTACATCGGCAACCGGTGAAGCTGCTCTGTATCCTGGGGCCCCTTCAGCAAGGCGCAGATCACTATCGCGCACCAGCCAATAAACCAAACCGAGCGCAAGGATCGCGGCCGCGAGTGCCAGGACCTGCAACGCATCGGTTTCGCTCAAGTCGAGAATGATGAGCTTACGACAGATAGCCAGAAGCGCGATCACGACGACCGAGCGGATCTGGACAACCGTGTCGCGGCGCTCGGCGACCACCAGCAGCGATTTCTTGAATTCGAGCGCGATGATTACCGTAAAAATCATGCCAAACACGGCCTGGAAAACCGAGTAGTCGGACGGGTCGAGACTTCCTGAGAGAACCAGCCCAAACAGAATCTTCAAGCTCAGA
>VAZH01000052.1 GCA_005884465.1 Alphaproteobacteria bacterium
CCTTTCGCTCGGCAACGCGCCCATTGGCGGCTTGCGGGCCGAACTGGCGCTGCCGGGGGTGTGAGCACCTGCCGTACAACCATTACTAACGACTTCTTAATGCCGGGGCTTTTATGATGACCGGTGGACGCGCTTTGCCGTACGTCCGACACGAGCGTGCATACCGGGCGCATGAGCCAGACATCGACCGAGCGGCTGAGGGATTATCTCGTGCAGCTTCCGCCGCAATCGCAGGCGCTGCTGATGCGGGAGTTCGAGCGCGCCATCGAACGCGGCGAAGACACCACCGTCGCCAGCTTTGTGCTCGAACAGTTGCGCAAGGTGGTGCGCGGAAGCGACGACGAGGCGCAGCCGCGCGGCAACGATCCGGCGCGCCTGCTGTTCCGTCCGCTTGAGCCGTTTCTCGTCGAAACCAATTTTCCGGTGCGGCCAGGCCAGGTCCGCCGCGCCTCGCTGTTGCCGGTGTGGCAATGGCTGGTCCGCGACGGCGCGCCTGAGCAGGCGCGCGAATTCGAAGCGGTGCTGGCCCGGGAGCGCCAGGGCGAACCGACGTCGGATCTCGAACCGGCAATCTGCAAATTGCAGCTCGCAGCCGCTGATGCAATCCTCAAGATTGCCTCGCCCGTGCCCGGCGGCGACAAGCATCGGGCGCTGGCTCGCGTCGGTCCGCCCGATGTGATCGCGGATTTGCTGCCGATCGCCCTGGTCTTGCAGGCCTGCGAAGCGCTCGATACCCTCGGCAGCCGGCTTCCCAGCTACTTGCGGATGTTTGCGGATCAACAGATCGCGGTGGCAACCGCCTCGCTCAACGTTGCCTCCCTGCAAACACCGCAACTGCTGCCGTTCGCGCTATCGCTGGTGATGCAGCGGCTGGCCGCGCCATGGCAAATCATCCGCCTTGCCATCAAGGTGGCCGCCTCCGACGACGAAATCCGCGTTGCCGCCACCCCCTATGGCGTCGCCGTCACCATCGCGCTGCACGATCTGTCCTTCCTCGCGGTCAGACTGCGGACGGATATCAAGCGCGGCCATTTCGACAGTGTCGCCGAGCATCTCAAAGCCCTTCATGACGGCGTGCGCGGCTTGCGGACCGAACTCGATCTGCGCAACGATTCTACCTGGGGCAAGCAACTGACCTCGATCCGGGCCGATATTTCCAACGCCCTGCAAGCGGAAATCGACAGCGTGCCCGGCCGGGTCCGCCGTCTGTTGCGTCAGCGCGCCGACAAGGATATCGGCGCGAGCGCCAGGCTCGACCCAAGTGAGGTCGACGAAACCGTCGCATTGATCGATTTCGTCGCAGTGTGCCGCACCTATGCCAGCGAACTTGCGATCAACGAGGTCACGCTGCGGACTTATTCGGACCTGCAGCATTATGTCGAGCATTCCACCGAGGCGCTGGTGCAATCGCTGCGCGCCGGCGACGCCAAGGCCCGCGCCTACCGGCAAATGCAGGTCGCCGCCGCAATCCGCTTCTGCGACGTCTTGTTCGGCCACGATTATGCGTCGCTGATGAGCAGAGCGGCTGAAAATGCGATGACCGGCGAACGCAAACCATCGCGCGCCGGATAAATAAAAGACAGGTTAATCCCAATTACAATTTCTGGTTGATGCAGCCGGCTTCGAGTTTTTTCGTCACCTGACAATCGCACTTCCGTCGGATTTGGGCCTTGTCTGCACACTTGCGAACCCGCAATTGTCAATTGCCGGGCTTGCCGCCGGTGGTGTAAAGCGGCGCATCGGTGCCCTCGGTTTGGCACTGTTCAGTCGGAACTGCTTGATGACGTTGTGGTTTGTGTTCGCGCTGATGACGGCCGCGGCGATCTTCGCCGTGCTGTGGCCGTTGGGCCGACATGGCCGGCCGCAAAAGGATGGCAGCGAGGCCGTCGTCTACAAGGATCAACTTACCGAGATCGATCGCGATGTCGCTGCCGGGCTGATTGGTTCTTCTGAAGCGGAAGCCGCGCGGGTCGAAATCAGCCGCCGTCTGCTGGCAGCGGCCGCTAATCAGCGCGATCCGCCACTTGCATCGAGCCTCAGCCTGCGGCGTTCGGCTGCCATCATAGCCTTGATCGGGCTTCCAATCGTGGCGGTCGCACTTTACCTTCCGCTCGGCTCGCCGCAACTCGGTGATTTTCCGCTGGCACAACGCACCCGCGCGCCCGACGGCGCGCAGCCGCTTGAGAATCTGGTGGCGCAGGTCGAAGCTCACCTGGAGAAAAATCCAACCGATGGCCGTGGCTGGAACGTGATTGCGCCAGTGCTGGCGAGGCTAGGCCGCTACGATGACGCGGTCCGCGCCTATCGTAATTCGATCACCTATAATGGCGATAGCGCCCAGCGCCGCGCCGATCTCGGCGAAGCCATCGCCGGCGCAGCGGGTGGCGTCATCACCGCCGAGGCCAAGGCTGAATTCGAGCGCGCCGTGGCGTTGAACGCGGACGAGGTCAAGGCAACCTACTTCCTCGGCGTTGCCGCCGAACAGGACGGCCGCACCGCCGAGGCCGGCTCGATCTGGCGTGCGATGCTTGAAAAAGCGCCGAGCGATGCGCCGTGGCGACCGCTGGTTCAGGCGGCGTTGGCGCGGATCGGCGGTTCAAGCGCTCCGGTGCTGTCGGATGATGCGATGGCGGCGGCAAAAGACATGAGCGAGAGCGACCGCGGCGCGATGATCCGTGGCATGGTCGAGCGCCTCGCCGTTCGTTTGAAGCAAAATGGTGATGACGTCGAGGGATGGCTGCGGCTGGTGCGCGCCTATATGGTGATGGGCGATCACGACAAGGCCAAGAGCGCGCTTACCGACGCCCGCCAAGCCGTCGCCAATGACGCGGAGCGGCTGCGACAACTCAATCAGGGCCTGAAAAATCTCGGGCTCGATGGATGAGCATGATGCCGAAGATTGTGAAGCGGTTTTCGGGTGACATCATGCGCAGGATCGCATGATGCCGAAAAGTGTGAAGCGGTTTTCGGATCACATCATGCGCAAGGATCGCATGATGCCGAAAAGTGTGAAGCGGTTTTCGGACAACATCACGCGCAAGGATTAGAGGCCACGCATGACCCGCAAGCAGCGGCGTTTGACGATCATCGGCGGTTCGCTCGCGGTGCTTGCGGTCGCAGCGGCGCTGGTGCTGAACGCGATGCGCGATTCGATCGTGTTTTTCTCGACACCTGCGATGGTGGCCGAGAAACATATTCAAGCCGGCAAACGTTTCCGGCTGGGCGGCCTGGTGCAGCCGGGGTCGCTGGTGCGCGGCGATAACCTGGCTGTCACGTTCAGGGTTGCCGACGGCAGCGCCACATTGCCGGTCTCCTACAAGGGAATTCTTCCGGATCTGTTTCGCGAAGGGCAGGGCGTGGTCGCCGAAGGCGTCCTCGACCCCTCCGGCGTGTTCAGGGCCGACACCGTGCTGGCCAAACACGACGAGACCTACATGCCCAAGGATGTCGCGGACGCTCTGAAGAAGCAGGGGCACTGGAAAGACGATTATGGCGCGAAGCCGGATTATAACGCGGGCGCCCAGGGCGCATCGCGTGCCGCGCAAGCGCCGCCGCAGGCGGAGCAAGGGGCGGCGCCGGCAAGGCAAGGGGCATCGCAGTGATCGCGGAATCCGGACACTACGCGCTGGTGCTGGCGCTGGGCCTTACCCTGATCCAGTCCACCCTGCCGGTTCTCGGCGCGCGTTGGCGCGATCCCACCCTGATGAATGTCGCGCGCTCGACCGCGCTCGCGCAATTGCTGTTCGTGGCGTTTTCGTTCGCGGCCCTCGTCACTCTGCACGTGACTTCCGATTTCTCCGTCGTCAACGTGTTCGAGAATTCGCATTCGTTGAAGCCGCTGATCTACAAGGTCACCGGCGTATGGGGCAATCATGAAGGCTCGATGCTGCTGTGGGTGTTGATCCTGGCGCTGTTCGGCGGCCTGGTAGCGGCATTCGGCAATAATCTGCCGCTATCGCTGCGCGCCCATGTGCTGGCGGTGCAGGCCTGGATCGCCAGCGCATTCTATCTGTTCATCCTGATCACCTCGAACCCGTTCCTGCGCATCGCCAATCCGCCGATCGAGGGCCGCGACCTCAATCCGGTGCTGCAGGACATCGGTCTCGCGGTTCATCCGCCGATGCTCTATCTCGGCTATGTCGGATTCTCGATTTCGTTTTCCTTCGCGGTAGCGGCCTTGCTCGAAGGCCGGATCGACGCGGCATGGGCGCGCTGGGTGCGGCCGTGGACGCTAATGGCGTGGATATTTCTCACCCTCGGCATCGCGATGGGCTCATACTGGGCCTATTACGAACTCGGCTGGGGCGGCTGGTGGTTCTGGGATCCGGTCGAGAACGCCTCGCTGATGCCGTGGCTCGCCGGCACCGCGCTGTTGCATTCCGCGGTCGTGATGGAAAAGCGCAACGCGCTGAAGGTCTGGACCATCCTGCTTTCGATCCTGGCTTTCTCGCTGTCGCTGCTCGGCACCTTCCTGGTCCGCTCGGGCGTACTGACGTCGGTACATGCGTTCGCGACCGATCCGACGCGCGGCGTGTTTATCCTGCTGATCCTCTGCATCTTTATCGGCGGCAGCCTGACCCTATACGCCTGGCGCGCGCCTGCGCTCAAGCAGGGCGGGTTGTTCGCGCCGATCTCGCGCGAAGGTGCGCTGGTGCTCAACAACCTGTTCCTCACCACTGCCTGCACGACCGTGTTCATCGGAACGCTGTATCCGCTGGCGCTGGAAGTGCTGACCGGCGACAAGATTTCGGTGGGCGCGCCGTTTTTCAATCTTACCTTTGCGCCGCTGTTCGTACCGCTGATGGTCGCGGTGCCGTTCGGCCCATTGCTGGCGTGGAAGCGCGGCGATCTGCTCGGCGCGGCGCAACGCCTGACCGCCGCCGGCGTCGCATCGTTGATCGCAGTCGCGGTGCTGTGGGCATGGACGCGTGGCGGCAGCGCCTTCGCGCCGCTCGCCATCGGGCTTGCGATCTTTGTCATCGCGGGAGCGTTGAGCGACCTTGCCGAACGCACCGGCCTGTTCCGCGTACCTTCTGCAACCGCGATGCGGCGCGCGCGCGGATTGCCGCGTTCGACCTGGGGCACGGTGTTCGCGCACGCCGGTGTCGGCGTCGCGCTGATCGGCATAGTTTGCGAGACCACGTGGAACAGCGAATATATCGGAACCATGAAGCCCGATGACATCGCAAAGGTCGCCGGCTACGAGTTGAAGCTCGACGGCCTGACGCAACGGCAAGGGCCGAATTTTCGCGAAATGCTGGCGCAGTTCACGGTGAGCCTCGATGGCAAACGGCTCAGCGCGATGGCGCCGTCGAAACGCAATTTCACCACGCGGGGATCGTCGACCACGGAAGCGGCGTTGCTGACGCTCGGCGCAAGCCAGCTCTATATCTCGCTTGGCGACGCCACCGCCGACGGTGCGATCGCGGTGCGTATCTACCACAAGCCGCTGGTATTGCTGATCTGGTTCGGCCCCATCCTGATGGCATTCGGCGGCGTGCTGTCGCTGTCGGATCGCCGGCTACGGGTTGGCGCGCCGAAGCCTGCGAAGGCAATGCGGGGCTTGCAGGCGGCGGAGTGATCGTGTCCTCATCCTGAGGGGCCGCGAAGCGGCGTCTCAAGGATGAGTTTTCAATCACGCCATCCTTCGAGACGCATCCTTCGGATGCTCCTCAGGATGAGGGAGAGACCGAGTGCGGAAGTTGATCGTTATCTTCTTTGTGCTGACGGTAGCGTTTGCCGCATCGGCGGCTCGCGCCGTGCAGCCTGACGAGATCATGTCCGATCCGGTCAAGGAATCGCGGGCGCGGGATTTGTCGCGCGAGCTGCGCTGCATGGTGTGTCAGAACCAGTCAATCGACGATTCCGAAGCGCCGTTGGCGCGCGATTTGCGGCTCCTGGTGCGCGAGCGGATCGCGGCGGGCGACAGCGATGCCCAGGTGATCGATTTTCTGGTCGCGCGCTATGGCGAATTCGTGCTGCTGAAGCCGCGACTGGAACGCCACACATTGTTGCTGTGGCTGTTGCCGCCGCTGGCTCTGGCGGGAGGCGGTCTGGCGTTGTGGATGCATAGCCGGCGGCGCGCGAAATCCGCTGCGGCTGAAGACTTATCCTCGTCCAAATTAACGGCTGAGGAAGAGGCGCGGCTGGAACGGCTGATCGCGGGGGAACCCGCGCCGGAAAAGCCGCTTTAGCGCTGCGACAGAGCGTTTTCGCGCTGCGATAATCCGATTTCGCCTTGCGATAATCCGATTTCGCCCTGCGATAATCCGTCGCATTTGCCTTGCCCCTTCATTACAAAAGTTTAATTCAGCCGCCAGCGCGCTGTAAGGCGCAAATCCCCATCTTCAATCGGGCAAGGTGCTGGCCCCAAGCATCATCGAATTTCACGCCCTGGAGATTTTTGTAATGAACGAACGCCCCATCGATCTTTCGTCGCTGCCCTCCTACCGGCAGCCCCGCCGTTCGCTGTTGTCGGCGCGCAAGTTCGCGTTGATGGCTTCGGTCGTGGCCGGCCTGGGCGTGGCTGTTTACGGCTTTAGTCCGTCGCCTGGTCCCGCAGGCATTTTCAGCAGCCCCGCGCATGCGCAGGTCAACAATGAGGTCCGCAAGGTAGAGAGGCCGATCGGCTTCGCCGACATCGTCGAGCGCGTGAAGCCGTCGGTGATCTCGGTAAAGGTCAACATCAGCGAAAAACTCGCCAAGGACGACAGCTCCAACAATGAGGACTCGCCGTTCCAGCCGGGCTCGCCGATGGAGCGCTTCTTCCGCCGCTTCGGCGGACCTGATGGCTTGCCCCCGGGCCTGCGCGGCGGACCCCGTGGCGGCGGCCGGGCGTTGACCGGTCAAGGTTCCGGTTTCTTCATCTCTCCCGATGGCTATGCTGTGACCAACAACCACGTGGTGGATGGCGCCGACAAGGTCGAAGTCACGACCGACGACGGCAAGACCTTTACCGCGAAGGTGATCGGCACCGACGCGCGCACCGACATCGCGTTGATCAAGGTCGAGGGCGGTTCGAACTTTCCGTTCGCCAAGCTTTCGGAGGGCAAGCCCCGGATCGGCGATTGGGTGCTCGCGGTCGGCAATCCGTTCGGCCTCGGCGGCACCGTAACCGCCGGCATTGTCTCGGCCAGCGGCCGCGACATCGGCAGCGGTCCGTACGACGATTTCATCCAGATCGACGCGCCCGTCAACAAGGGCAACTCCGGTGGCCCGGCCTTCAACACCGAAGGCGAGGTGATGGGCGTCAACACGGCGATCTATTCGCCCTCCGGCGGCAGCGTCGGCATCGCGTTCGCGATCCCGGCAACGACCGTCAATAATGTAGTTGCCCAGCTCAAGGACAAGGGCACCGTCAGCCGCGGCTGGATCGGCGTCCAGATCCAGCCCGTCACCTCCGACATCGCTGACAGCCTCGGCCTCAAGAAGGCGGAAGGCGCGCTGGTGGCGGAACCGCAGGCCAACGGTCCGGCGGCCAAGGCCGGCATTGAATC
>VAZH01000053.1 GCA_005884465.1 Alphaproteobacteria bacterium
CGCAATAGCCGGCCGGATTCTTGGCGAGATATTGCTGATGATAATCCTCGGCGAAATAGAATTCGCCGGCAGGCGCGATCTCCGTGGTGATGGTGCCGAGGCCCTTTGCCACCAATGCTTTTTGATAAGCCGCTCGGGATGCATCCGCGGCTTTGCGTTGCGCGTCATTGAAGGTGTAGATCGCGGAGCGGTATTGCGTCCCAACGTCACTGCCCTGACGCATACCCTGCGTCGGGTTGTGACTTTCCCAAAATGTCTTCAGCAACTGCTCGTAGGAGATTTTCCGGGGATCGAACACCACCAGTACCGCTTCGGTATGACCGGTACGGCCCGAACACACCTCCTCATAGGTGGGGTTGGCGGTATGGCCGCCAGCATAGCCCACGGCGGTGGTATAAATGCCATCGCCGAGTTCCCAGAACTTGCGCTCCGCGCCCCAGAAACAGCCGAGCCCGAACACCGCCTGCTCCAGGCCTTGCGGATAGGGCGGCTGCAGCTGACGGCCGTTGACAAAATGGCTGGCAGCGGTGGGGATCGGCGTAGCCCGGCCCGGCAGCGCCTCGGCTGCGCTCGGCAATGCAGTGGTTTTGCGCATGAACAACATGGGTTTCTCCCGGCGGAATATTAGTTGAAATAGGAACCGCTTCGCATCCTTAGGCCGCGAACGGCATGTCGAAAGCGGATCCGCTTCCCGAATGCATGAGAACAAGCTGTCTCCGGCATAATATATGTCTTTACGTCGGCTGCCAAAGCCCCGTTACGCCGGACGATGAAACATAAAGGCAGTGCCGCATTCCTGCTCAGTCTCGCGAATAGCCGATCAACGGCTTGCGAGGCCGGAACAGGAGCATCAACAGAATACCGAGCACGCCCATAACTGCGAAAACCGGCTGCTCCAAAATGACCTTGACGACGCTGGTCCAGAGCCATGGCGCCGTGCTCTCCACCCAGGCCTGAAACGCCCGCTGGCTGGATTGATGGACGTCGTTCCAGAATTGACCAAATCGGGTGAAACGCAGGGTTTGATCGGCGACCCAGCGCGCGCCGTCGTAGACCATGAAAATGAATCCGCCGGCCAGCAGCAACAGCCCGACAAGTCGGAAAAAACCGCGGATCATGCGTCACCTTATATTGTCGCACCCGAAAGCGCAGCCAGCCATTAACGGGATGGCGGCGGAAATTCAACCTCATCAGCACGTTATCGGCGTTTTACGCGCGGGCCTGCCGGTTCGGGGCGGTCCGGAAGAAGTTGACGCTGCAAAACCCGCCCTCTATAAGGGCGCCAATGGCGGCGGGCGCAATCCCGCCGCCGCTGTTCTTTGAGCGGCGCCGTCGCGCAAGCACATATGCTTGCCACGGTCCGGCATTCTCAGGGAGCATCGAACAACACACCAGCGTCGATCATGCGGTTGAACGTCCGGCGCGCTGAAGCCCGACCATTTAGCGACCGGTCGCCCGAAGGATATTTGAGAACATGGCCAATACAACTTCCGCCAAGAAGGCGACGCGCAAGATTGCCCGCCGCACCATTATCAACAAGTCGCGCCGCACCCAGATGCGCGGCGCGGTCCGCATTGTCGAAGAGGCGATCAAGAGCGGCGACCGCGATGCGGCGCTGAAGGCAATGGCGCGCGCCGAGCCGGAACTCATGCAGGCAGCGCAGCGCAATATTATTCACAAGAACAATGCAAGCCGAAAGGTCTCGCGGCTCGCGCATCAGATCGCCAAGCTGGCGAAATGAACTAATCGAAAAAGACATTCGCGAAAAAAACCCGGCAGCGCCGGGCTTTTCTTTTTTTCACCGCAGGTTGCAGTGCACGAAATTCTTGCGCATCCGTGTCCTATGAAGGAGGCCGACCCAAGAATTTCATGACGTCGGATGTGAAACTGATGCCAGCCATTAATCGGGCTCGCTTTTGAAATTGCAACAGCGATTGCGTGAGCGCATTCAAAAGCGCTGCAGGGTTACCCTGTTCCGACGAACAAGAAAAAACGCGTTTGCGTAGTCACTTATCAGCATAGTGGCGAAGAGTTGTTCGAAAATTCCTCTCCGCCTTATCCCTACGTAAACAATTTATGAATTTATTTTGGGCAGCTGTCGAAAATGTCACAGCGGTTCGGCGTTTCGAATCTATGCACAGATTCAAAACCTTGCCGTGCTCCGCGAAATCCGCTGCCTGATTTCGCGGACGCGAACTAGTTTTCACGGCGCTCGTGTCGAATCATTTTCGTTGCGGGAAATAAGGCATGCTGTACATGTAAGAACGTTCGCGGCGCCTGCGGCTCTGAGACCAGCGCGGTTTAAGATACGCGGCGGACGTGCAAATCGGCGGCGGTGTGCGCGTTGGCGACGCTTTCCAAGCGATTGTCGGGTTAAACCTCGTAGCAATATGAGGATTGTGGTTTTGTGTCGAAATTTCTCAAGCGGGGCATTGCTGTCTCGTTCGCTTCGAACAAGAGAGATACGCACCAACCAACCGCAAGCGCCGAAGGCGAAGTACGTGAGCGGGTTACAACGGACGGGCTGAGGTACGCGGCGTAGCGGCTGAACAATTTTTGGCGTTCGGGCGCGGCCGACTGAACTGAAACAACACGTGGAGTGACAACTTGCCGTACGCATCGCGGCGAGGGGGGAGGTTGTATGCCTTACGCAATCATCACGGTTTTCGATCAAACGCCATTTTCAAATGATACCTTACTAGACGCCGCCGGCGCGCGGCCCCCGACACCAACTCCGGACAGACCGTCGAGTACGCGCTGACCTCGCGGACGCTTCCCTTCCAGGCCAATCGATCTGCCTGACGGCATTTCGCCGAGCGGCCGGTCTATGGCTGAAGACGAAGCCCGCTTCAGGTCACGCCGCGCGGAAAATCCGCACGGCGGTCGCTAGCAACATTACTCTTTCGGAAAAGTCGTCGGGCAATGACAAATACGGAACAGGATCGCTGGTCACGCGTGAAGGGGCGGCTGCGCTCGAGCGTGGGAGAAGACGTCTATACAAGCTGGTTCGCGCGCATGGACCTGGAGAGCGTCCAGCAGCAAAGCGTCCATCTTTCGGTTCCGACGCGGTTTCTCAAGAGCTGGATCCAGGCGCATTACGCCGAACGCGTTCTCACCTGTTGGCAGGCCGAGATGCCTGAAGTGCATCGGATCGACCTCACCGTGCGGACGGCGATGCGATGCGCGGCGCCGACAAAGGAATCGCTGGCGCCGGCCGATCAGCGGCGCGCCGAACGGCCCGATGGCCGCCCCGCGCTGGAGTTGCGCGCGACCGCGATCGCGCCGGTGTCCGCGAGCCATGACGCCCTCGGCGGCTCGCCGCTCGATCCGCGCCTGACCTTCGGAAGCTTCGTTATCGGCCGCTCCAACACGCTGGCCCACGCCGCGGCGCGCCAGGTTGCGGAGGGACGGCGCGGCGACGCCGTGATGTTCAATCCGCTTTACATCCACGCCGGCGTCGGACTTGGCAAAACCCATCTGTTGCAAGCGGTGACATGGGCCGGCAACTCGGGAAGCGAACGCAAGGTGCTTTATCTCACCGCCGAGAAATTCATGTATGGCTTCGTCGCGGCGCTGAAAACGCAGACCGCGCTGGCGTTCAAGGAGGCGTTGCGCGGCATCGACGTGCTGGTAATCGACGACCTGCAATTCCTGCAGGGCAAATCGACCCAGGCTGAATTCTGCCACACGTTGAATGCGCTGATCGACGCCGGCCGGCAGGTGGTGATCGCAGCCGATCGTCCGCCTTCCGATCTTGAGAGCCTCGACGACCGCGTGCGTTCGCGTCTCGCTGGCGGCCTGGTGGTCGAGATGGGATCGCTCGGCGAAGAGCTGCGGCTCGGCATCCTTAAATCGCGTGTCGCGGCGGCGCGTGCACATCATGCGAGCTTCGACGTGCCGGAACAGGTTTTGGATTATCTCGCCAGAACCATCACCCATAACGGCCGCGACCTCGAGGGCGCCATCAATCGCCTGCTGGCGCACAGCAAACTCAACGCGCAGCCGGTGACGCTGGAAATGGCCGAGCGCGAAGTGCGCGACCTGATCCGCCCGCAGGAGCCCAAGCGCATCAAGATCGAGGACATTCAACGCGTGGTGGCCCGGCAATACAATGTCAGCCGCTCCGACCTGTTGTCCTCGCGCCGCACCGCCAACGTCGTCCGCCCGCGCCAGGTCGCGATGTATCTGGCAAAAACCCTGACGCTGCGTTCGCTGCCTGAGATCGGCCGCCGGTTCGGGGGACGCGACCACACCACGGTGCTGCATGCCGTGCGCAAGATCGAGGCCCTGGTGGCAAAAGATGCCGCACTATCCGAAGAGGTCGAATCGCTGAAGCGCCAGCTACAGGAGTGAGCCCGTGTCTGTTCCCTCCCGCCTTGCGGGGGAGGGTTAGAAGAGGGGGAGCGAGGCACGCTGGACTCGCGAATACCCCCACACACCCGACCCCTCCCCGCAAGGGGATGGGAACACCCTCGTCTCCCAGGTTTCCTTTCTCGCGAAACGTGGGGAACGGCATTACGCCTCCCTTGCGCTTGTCGCCTATCCGCGCCACCCTTGCGGTCCCTCCGCGGGTTTGATCAAATCCAGCTTTGATCAGGCTTCCGGGCCTAAATGCCGCGGCGCGCCTTTTGGGCCGCCCGGCTTTTCCATCTCTGGGGATCAGGCGGGTATTGCAATGAAGGTTACCGTCGAACGCGCGCAGCTCCTGAAGTCTCTGGGCCACGTCCATCGCGTGGTCGAGCGCCGCAACACCATTCCGATCCTCGGCAATGTGCTGGTCCGCGCCGAAAACGCGCGGCTGTCGCTAAAGGCCACCGACCTTGATCTCGAGGTGACGGAAACTCTGCCGGCGGAAACCGCAACCGCCGGCTCCACCACTGTGCCGGCGCATATGTTTTACGACATCGTCCGCAAACTGCCCGACGGTGCCCAGATCCTGCTGGAAGGCGACGGCGACCGCTCGGTACTGGCGATCCGCGCCGGCCGGTCGCGCTTCACGCTGCAGACCCTGCCCGAAAACGATTTTCCCGATCTTGCCGCCGGCGACATGACGCATTCGTTCACGCTCGCCGCCTCCGACATGAAGCGGCTGATCGATCGCACCCAATTTGCGATCTCCACCGAAGAGACCCGTTACTATCTCAACGGCATCTATCTCCACACCGCCGGCAGCGCCAAGGCGGCAACCTTGCGCGCGGTCGCGACCGACGGGCATCGTCTCGCCCAGATCGATCTGGCTTTGCCCAAGGGCGCATCCGGCATGCCCGGCGTGATCGTGCCGCGCAAAACCGTCGGCGAAGTGCAGCGGTTGATCGAGGACAACGAGGCCGAGGTCAGAATCGAGCTGTCGCAGGGCAAGATCCGCTTCACCATCGGGGACGTGGTGCTGACCTCGAAGCTGATCGACGGCACGTTTCCGGACTATGGCCGCGTCATCCCGCAGAACAACGACAAGGAGCTGATTGTCGACAAAAAGGATTTCGAGGCCGCGGTCGACCGCGTCTCGACGATCTCGAGCGAACGCGGCCGCGCGGTAAAGCTGGCTTTATCGGCGGGCAAGCTGGTGCTGTCGGTGACCAACCCGGACTCCGGCAGCGCCACGGAAGAGCTCGAGGTCGAATACGCCTCCGACGCGCTCGATATCGGATTCAATTCGCGCTATCTCCTGGACATCGCGGCCCAGATCGAGGGCGAGGTCGCGGTACTAAAACTGGCCGACCCCGGTTCGCCGACGCTGGTGCAGGACAGGGATTCCAAGGGCGCGCTCTACGTGCTGATGCCGATGCGGGTGTGAGAAACTGTAACGGCAATTTGCTCAATCGTCATTGCCGGGCTTGACCCGGCAATCCATCAAACTTCGAAATGACCTATTGGGTATACATCCTCGCAAGCAAACCCGGCGGAACTCTGTACGTCGGTGTGACCAACAATGTGGTGCGGCGTGTTTACGAGCATCGCGAGGGGCTGGCCGAGAGCTTCACCAAGCGGTACCACATCAAAACGCTGGTGTATTTTGAGGCGCACGAAACAATCGCCGCGGCGCTTCAGCGCGAGAAGAACATCAAACATTGGTCGCGCGAGTGGAAAATCGATCTAATCGTCTCGGGCAATCGCGAGTGGCGGGATTTATACGAAGAAATTGTCCACTGACGCGGACGATGGATTGCCGGGTCAAGCCCGGCAATGACGAATAGCCATGCCCATCTCCCGCATCCGCCGCCTCGCCCTGACGCAGTTCCGCAATTATCGCGCGGCTGTTCTTGAAACGCGTGGTGAGGTGGTGGTGCTGGTTGGTCCGAACGGCGCCGGAAAGACCAACGCCATCGAGGCGATCTCGTTTCTGTCGCCGGGACGCGGCTTGCGCCGGGCGACGCTCGACGACGTCGCCGACAATCAGGGCGATGGCTCATGGGCGGTATCCGCCGAGGTCGAGGGCGCGCTCGGGCTGGCAACGCTCGGCACCGGCATCGACGCGCCCGGCAGCGATGCGCCCGCCACTAGCCGGCGCTGCCGGATCGACCGCGAGCCCGTGAACTCGGCCACCGCTTTCGGCGATCATCTGCGGATGGTCTGGCTGACGCCCGCGATGGATGGCCTGTTCCTGGGTGCAGCCTCCG
>VAZH01000054.1 GCA_005884465.1 Alphaproteobacteria bacterium
TGCGCGCGCGCGGAGAAGCTTCCGCGTTTCCATCCGCGCAGATTATGCTCGACGGCTGGATGGAAAACGCGCTGCTCAGCGAGCCCGCTACCTCAGTTGAGGATCGCTACCGGGAGATACTGCGCGACAGCCGCGCGCGCGACGCTGCGGCAGGCCGTACGCTCGACGGTCCGCATCTCACCGATCTGCAAGTGATCTTCGCGCCAAAGAACATGCCGGCCCGCGACGCCTCCACCGGCGAGCAAAAGGCGCTGCTGATCGGCCTGGTGCTGGCGCATGCCAGTCTGGTCGCGGAGATGACCGGCATCACGCCGCTGTTGCTGCTCGACGAGGTGGTGGCGCATCTCGATCCCGAGAGACGCAGGGCATTGTT
>VAZH01000055.1 GCA_005884465.1 Alphaproteobacteria bacterium
GATCGCGGCGATGCGGCCGTTGCTGACGGCAATATCGCGCACGCCCTCGCCGTCCTGATTGACCACGGTGCCTGATTTTAGAATCACGTCAAAGCTCTGGCTCATCATTCCTCGTATACAGTTGTCCTCCTCATGCTGAGGAGGCCCGAAGAGCCGTCTCGAAGCATCAGACGCATTCTGCGCGTTGTTCATCCTTCGAGACGCAGGCTGTCGCCTGCTCCTCAGGATGAGGCTGAGGTTATCCCAGGCCGCGCAGCCCTTGTCGTTTATGACTTGGCGGCTTACGTTCCGCTGCAACATGTCACAAGAGATTTTTACATGAAAGCAGCGTTTCTTCCCGACCGGGGCGTGGTCAAGGTCAACGGTGATGGCGCGCGCGACTTTCTCAACGGCCTCGTCACGTCGGACGTTACGCTCCTTCGGCCCGGCCTCGCCCGCTTTGGGGCCTTGCTGAGCCCGCAGGGCAAAATAACAGCGGATTTTCTGATCACCGAGGCGTCTTCCGGCCACGGCGGCGGCTTCCTGATCGACTGCCCGCGCGCGCTGGCGCAACCTCTCACGGACAAGCTTGGCTTCTATAAACTGCGCGCCAAGGTCGCGATCGAGAATCTGTCGGACAGTCTTGGCGTGCTCGCGGCATGGGACGGCGATCCTTCCGTAACGCCGGATCTGGCGTTCACCGATCCGCGCAACCCAGTCCTCGGCTGGCGTGTTCTTGTGCCCGAGGCGCTGGCGCAAAAAGTCGCCGATCTGATTGGCGCGGAGCTGGTCGACAGCGCTGCCTATGAGGCTCACCGCATCGCCTCCGGCGTTCCGCGCGGCGGACTTGATTTTACGTATGGCGATGCGTTTCCGCACGAAACCAACATGGACCGCCTGCACGGCGTCGATTTCGAGAAGGGCTGCTACGTCGGACAAGAGGTGGTTTCGCGAATGCAGCATCGCGGCACCGCACGCACCCGAACGGTACGCATCATGCTTGAGAATTTTTCACCGGAACCGGGCACCACGATCTTCGCCGCTGACAAACCCGTGGGCACGCTCGGCTCGACCGCGGGCCAGAACGGTCTGGCGCTGATCAGGACGGATCGTGTCGCCGACGCGCTCGCCGCCGGAGTGCCGCTGACGGCGGGTGGCCTGGCCATCCGCCTTGCCGATCCGGATGACGTGCTGACAGCATCGAGGCAGACCGTCGCATGAGCCGATCGGCGCGCCTGCATGGCGATGGCCTGATGCGGTGCCCATGGCCCGGCGAGGACCCGCTTTACATGGCCTATCACGACACCGAATGGGGCGTGCCGGAATATGATGATCGGGCGCTCTATGAAAAGCTCATCCTCGACGGTTTCCAGGCCGGGCTGTCGTGGATCACGATTCTGCGCAAGCGCGACAATTTTCGCCGCGCCTTCGACGACTTCCGGCCCGAAAAGATCGCGCGATACAACGCGAAAAAGATTCACGCGCTGATGAACGACGTCGGCATCGTCCGCAATCGCGCCAAGATCGAAGGCGCGGTCGCAAGCGCCAACTCCTATCTGAAGATCATGGAAGACGGCCCCGGCTTCTCGAAATTCCTGTGGGATTTCGTCGATGGCAGGCCGAAGGTCAATCATTTCAAGACCACGGCCAGCGTGCCGGCATCGACGCCGCTCTCGATCAAGATTTCAAAGGAACTCGCCGGCCGCGGATTTAAATTCGTCGGTCCGACCATCGTCTACGCCTTCATGCAGGCCACCGGCTTGGTCAACGACCATCTGGTCACGTGCTTTTGCCATGAAAGCTGCGCGGGGAAGCATCGCGCGCCGCGCCTCAAAGCCAAATGACCGCCGGAAAATTGTCCGCGCCCAGGATTTCCGCCCGCGCCTGGCAGCGGATGTTGTCGGGGCGGCGGCTCGACCTCCTGGATCCCTCGCCGCTGGATATCGAGATCGCCGATATCGCTCATGGCTTGGCGCGCGTGGCGCGCTGGAACGGGCAGACCCGCGGCACGCATATTTTCTCGGTGGCGCAGCACACGCTGTTGGTCGAAGCCGTGATGCGCGAGCAGACGCCGCGCCTCGATGTCGGGTTCCGGCTCGCGGCGCTGTTGCACGATGCGCCGGAATACGTCATCGGCGACATGATCTCGCCGTTCAAGGCAGTGCTTGGCGGGGACTACAAGGCGGTGGAAAAACGGCTACTTGCGGCAATCCATATCCGCTTCGGATTGCCACCGGTGCTTTCAGCCGAGATCGAGCGGCAGATCAAGGAAGCCGACAAGGGCGCGGCCTACCTTGAGGCGACGGAACTTGCAGGCTTTGCGAAAGCCGAGGCGAAGCGCCTGTTCGGGCGCGATCCCGGTCTGCCGATTTCGACCCGGCAGGATTACCTGACCCCCTGGACCGCGGCCAAGGCCGAAAAGCGGTTCCTGGCGCGCTTCAAGGCGCTGACTGCGTAGTTCTTGCTGTGAAACGATGGCGGGCACGGCGCGAAACGCGGCTTTGCCCGCCCAACGACTACATCATATAATCGCCAAAACCCGAAGGAATGCCATGATTCACGTCTGCTCGCTCGCCGCACTCCCCGAGACCGTCAAGGCTACCGGCGCCAGCCATATTCTCACCGTGATGGCCAATGTCGATCAGGTGCAACGGCCGGAATCGGTGCTTGAAGCCAATCATCTGAAAGTGCAGGTCGACGACATCACCGAAGAGATCGAGGGTTTTGTCGCGCCGTGCAATACACATATCGAGCAGGTCCTGAACTTCGTGCGCGGTTGGGATCGCGCCGCGCCGCTGGTTGTCCACTGCTATGCCGGCATCAGCCGCTCGACCGCGAGCGCCTTTGCCGCCGCTTGTCTGCTCAATCCGCATCGCGACGAAATTTCGATCGCGCGGCAAATTCGTGCCGCCTCCGCGATCGCGTCGCCGAACCGTTTGATCGTCAGCCTCGCGGACAAGGCGCTGGGACGCGAGGGGAGGATGCTGCGCGCGCTCGACGAGATGGGACCTGGCAGCATGCTGGTCGAAGGCCGGCCGTTCCGCATCGATCTCGAATGATGCTCTTGAACGACGCCAGATGAGCGAAAAGCCTCTGACGCCGATCGAAATCGGCCTGACCGCCGCCATCGTCGCGATCGAAGGCAATGAGCCCTTGATCCTCACCGCATCCGGCAGCGACGGCGACAAGCTCGCCGGGCTTCCGTTCGGCCCGTTCGACGCGGTCTCGCACCGCACCTTCGAGATCGGGCTGCGCGCCTGGGTGGAAGAACAGGCGGGATTGCGGCTGGGCTATGTCGAGCAGCTCTATACCTTCGGCGATCGCGGCCGGCATACCCAGGCCGGCGACACCGACGCCCATGTCGCCTCGATCGGCTATCTTGCGCTGACGCGCGCGGCCAACAACGCCTCGCCCGCGCCGGGCGCGACATTCGAGCCCTGGTATCGGTTTTTCCCATGGGAAGACTGGCGGGAAGCGCGGCCCGCCATGATCGAGCGCGACATCCTTCCAGAACTGACACGCTGGGCGGCCCAGGGCGAGCAACCGGAGATGGCACGCGCGCTCAGCCGCAAGGATCGGGTCCGGCTTTATTTCGGCACCGAGGGCGCGCATTGGGACGAGGAGCGCGTCCTCGATCGTTACGAGCTGCTCTATGAGGCAGGACTGATCGAGGAGGCGCGACGGGACGGACGGCCTGCGGCATTGGCGCGCAAGTCGCTTTCCCCTCTCGGCCTATCGATGCGCTTCGACCACCGGCGAATTCTGGCCACCGCGATGGGACGGCTGCGCGCCAAATTGAAATATCGCCCTGTGGTATTTGAACTTTTGCCGCCCGAATTCACACTCACTGAACTGCAACGGACGGTGGAAGCGATTTCGGGGCGGCATCTGCACAAGCAGAATTTCCGCCGGCTGGTGGAAACCGGCGCCCTGGTCGAACCAACCGGCGTAATGTCGACACAGACCGGCGGGCGGCCCGCCGCGCTGTTTCGCTTCCGCCGCGAGGTGCTGCAGGAGCGGCCGGCGCCGGGCCTGCGCGTACGCGGGCGGCGCTGACGGCCCGACGGCGCCGACGATTTGATGCGAGAGGTCCTTAAGCTCGGGCCGATCGCTGGGAGGCTTGATGTTCGACTCGCCGTTTGACTTCTTTGCGCTGCTGATTGCCGTCGTGGCGTTTATTTTCGCGCGCAAGGCATTCAATCAAGCCGACATGCTGCGCGCCCGGCTGGATGCGATTGAAGCGACGGGACTGCAGGCGAGGCCCCGCCCGCCGCCGCTGACAGCATTCGAGGGGATTGAGCAAACCTCGGCAGCCGCATCGCCAGGCATTGCCGCCGAACAGGCGGAAGCAATCGCCGGTGCTGAACCGGTCGCGCCTGCCGCGGACGACCGGGACGCGGCGAAGGACGCCGACGGCGCGACGGCAGCGACGCCGCCGCCGCTCCCGCAACCCGAGCCCGGCTTCGAGGAACGCATCGGCACCCGCTGGGTGGTCTGGGTGGGCGGATTGACGCTGGCACTCGGCGGATTCTTCATGGTCCGCTATTCCATTGACGCGGGACTGCTTGGGCCCGGCGTCAGAGTCTTGCTTGGCGGCGCGTTCGCGCTGGCACTGCTTGCAGCGGGCGAATGGACGCGCCGCAAGGAGAGTATCTCCACGATCGAAGCGCTGCCGATCGCCAATATCCCCGCGATCCTCACCGCCGCCGGGACCGCCGTTGCTTTCGCGACTGTCTACGCTGCCTACGCGCTTTACGATTTTCTCGCGCCCGCGACCGCATTCATTCTCTTAGGCATGGTGGCACTGGGCACGCTCGCCGCCGCGCTGTTGCACGGCCCGGCGCTGGCGGGGCTCGGCATCGCCGCCGCGTTCGTCACCCCGGTCCTGGTTTCTTCCGAGAAGCCGGACTTCTGGGCGTTGTATATCTATCTCGCCATCGTCACCGCGGCGGCGTTCGGGTTGGCGCGCATCAGGCTGTGGCGCTGGCTCGCGGTCACCACCATCGTCTTCGCGCTGCTCTGGACCTTCCCTTGCCTGCAATGCGGCCCGTCGATGGTCGCTCCGCACGCGTTCCACGTCATGTCGGGATTTGTGCTCGCGGCGTTGCTTGTGGTGTGCGGATTTGTGTTCGGTCCGCCCGCGGACGAAGGCCAGATCGAGCCGATCTCGTCCGGATCGCTGGCGGCCTATCTGTTTGGCGCAACGATGATCGTGCTCGCGAGTTTCCATGCCGACACGGCCATCATTGTATTCGCACTACTGGTGGCTGGCACATTATTCGTGGCATGGCGCGCGCAGGCCGCCACCGGCGCGGTCGCCGCCGCCGCCATATTCGTCTTCGCCGTGTTTGCCGAATGGGCCGTACGCGGCAATCCGGACATGCTGGTGCTGCCGGGCGGGCCATTGCCAGGCATTGGCCCTGCCGCCACCGACAGCTCCGTCGCGTTGCACCTGATTGCAGCCGCGATTTTCGCGGTCGGGTTCGGCGCCGCAGGATTTCTGGCACAGGGCCGCTCGATCAGCGCCATCATACCCGTGGTGTGGTCGGCCTCAGCCGTGTTCACGCCGCTGGCGCTGTTGATCGCGCTCTATGCCCGCATCGCCCATCTCGACCGCTCGATCCCGTTTGCGATCCTGGCGGTGATCCTTGCGGCGGCGTATGGCGCCGCGACCGAAGCCCTCGCCCGGCGCCACAGCCGACCGGGGTTGCCGATTTCGACCGCGCTGTTCGCCACCGGCGCGCTCGGCGCGCTGGCGCTGGCGCTGACCTTCGCGCTCGAAAAAGGCTGGCTCACGATCGCGCTGGCGCTGATGTCGATGGGTACGGCGTGGATATCGATGCAGCGGCCGATTCCATTCCTGCGCTGGCTCGCCGCCATTCTCGCCGGCATCGTGGTGCTGCGCATCGGCTACGAGCCGCGCATCGTCGGTGATGCAATCGGTACTACTCCGATCTTCAATTGGCTGTTGTGGGGTTACGGCATTCCGGCGCTGTCGTTCTGGACCGGAAGCTACTTCCTGCGCCGCCGCGGCGACGACGCGCCGTTACGAACGGTGGAAGCGGCCGCGATCCTGTTCACGGTATTGCTGGCGTTCATGGAAATTCGCCACGCCGTGAATGGCGGGGAGGTGTATCGCGTCAATACTTCGCTGGCGGAGTTCGGGCTGCAGGTGTGCGTCACGCTGGCAATGGCGATCGGCCTGGAACGGCTGCGGGTCCGCACCGGCAGCATCGTTCACAATGTCGGCGCGGTGCTGCTGACGGTATATGCGGGACTAGTCACGCTGTTCGGCCTGATGCTGCTGGAAACGCCGATATTGTGGCCCACCGATGTCGGCGGCATCTTCATCAACCTTCTGCTGCTGGCTTACGCCCTGCCCGCGATGCTGGCCTTGCTGCTCTCCTATGCGGTGGCGGGCCGGCGTCCCGCAAGCTATGCCAACACCATCGCGGCGGGTGCGCTTATCCTTGCACTGACCTACTTCACTTTTGAAATTCGAAGGCTCTATCACGGCCCGGTCCTGACCAGAGGCGAAACCACCGGCCTGGAGCAATACACCTATTCGATTGCATGGCTCGCGTTCGGCGTGGTCCTGCTTGGCATCGGCATCTTGTTCAATTCGCAGCGCGCCCGGCTCGCATCGGCGGCCGTCATCGCACTTACGATCATGAAGGCGTTCCTGATCGACATGTCGACGCTGACCGGTGTCTACCGCGCGCTGTCGTTCATGTGCCTGGGCCTGGTGCTGGTGGCGATCGGCTGGCTGTACCAGCGCATCCTGTTCCGGCGGCCGGTAACGCCGCCATCAGGCGGGGCGACGGTTGAGGCCAACCCTTGATGTAAATTGCGCGCGACGGATCAGGCCAGATAGGCGGGCGAAGAAAAAGAGCCGCCCAGTCTCCAGGACGGCGCTAAGTCGTAGCTTGGATCAATACCCAGCGTTCCGTGTACCGCCGTTACCTTGTTTGCGGCCATACAACTCGAAGATAAGAAATGCATACCGATTCGACTGTGACTTACGCAACACAGTCATCGGT
>VAZH01000056.1 GCA_005884465.1 Alphaproteobacteria bacterium
TAGATTTAACGTGTCGGTCGCATGGTGAAGATAGGTTGCCACAGATGCGACGAGTACGATCGAAAACAGTGCCAGCGCCAGACGGCGCGAGCCCCACCATGACGCCGCCATCACAACGAGAATACACAGGAACAATACGGTAAATTCCATCTTTTCTCCCGATTGCAGAGGAGGACATTTCGACTTGGCGAATCCTCAAAGGCAGCTTAGATCATGTTCAACGAAAATGCCGCACGTCCGAGACGCAAACACACCGTCATTTCAGGGCGGCTGCTTTTAGGATTGCGTCGGTGTCGGTCAGCCAGACCGCGTCATCCGTCTTGAGGCGCAGGAGAACACGCCGCAAGGCGGCCGCCCCGTCGGGCGTCCCGATTACAAAGGGGTGGATTCCGATGACTACCGTCGGCGCCTCTCGCGCGGGGTTGGCGCGGGCCTCGCGAGCCAACTCCGAAACGTAATCCAGCCATAGAGCCTCGATCTCCGCGGGCGTCTTCATTCGTGCCAGATTCTGGCCCATGTCGACGGTAACGACCGGATAGGGCAGCAACACCAACGGCCCGTCCGGCGTCTTCAGGCGCGAAATGATGTCGGAATCCATCTGGTCGAGGTTGTAGGTGATGCCCTCGGCGGCCATCGCCTGCATCGTGTCGCCATTGGAATAGACGCTCGGAGACGACCAGCCGCTCGGTTTGACGCCGGTCGTGCCTGCGATCAGATCCAGCGTCCGGCGGATGTAAGCCTTCTGTTCGGCGAGCCCACGCCCGAGCGGCAGGATGTGGTTGCTGTTGTTCATGCCGTGGGCGACGATCGGCGCATTTGGCTGTGTCGCGCGGAATTCCTTCCACACCGACGCGTGCGCGCGGGGAAATTCGGCGTTCAACACGATGCTGAGCGGAACATCCAATTCCCTAAACAATCGGCCGACGCGCGGAATGCCCCAGTCGATCGCGTATTGACGGAAGGCTTCGTTCACGAGGTCGGGATTGCGATTCGCCAGGTCCGGGCGGAAGACCGGGCCCTGGCCGAAGCCGAACTCCTCGACGAATAGCGCGAAGCTGACCGCGACCTTTCTGCCGCCTGGCCAGGCGGCGACATGAACCGGATCGCGCGCAAAGCCGGTGACCCCGTCGATTCCATCCTGCGCAAAGGTCGCCGAGGGAAGATGAATGGCAAGCACCAGCAGCATTCCGGCGAGGAAGCCGAACCGAGGTGCCTTCCGTGTTAAAAACTCGACGACAGTGTTCAGATTCATGGAAGCTCCACCAGGATCTTGGCATCGGCCCCCGTGTGATTAGCGCGAAGGATGATGAGTCCGCACCGCCTCATGTTGCGCTCCCCTGACCTCAGGACCACGTGATGGCTAAAGCCTAGCACTTTGCGACTGGGCAGCGAGCCCAGAAACGGCACAATCCCCTTCAGCGCTAATGAGGACCATGTCCGGGCTGGCCGAAAGGGTTACAGGGGCTCCCGCGCCCACAATCACCGGACAACTACAGATTCGTAGTGGAACGAAACTACAAATAACGTGATTTGGGCGGTAACTAACAATGGGGCGGATAGGAGATACATCATGCGCTTTGGGATCTTGGGACTCCTGGCCGCGTTGGCGGCAGGAATGATCACGCTGGCGGGGGACGCAAGCACGGCCAACGCCCAGGCGTGCCGCAAGAATTATTACCGGTGCGATTTGAACAGGGGCGGAAGAATTGATCCCGCCAATCCCAATTGCTGTTGGAGTCCCGCGGCGGGCCCCCCTTCCACGTCCTGCCCGAGGAATTTTTACAAGTGCGACTTAAACGCAGGTGGACGGGTTGATCCCGAGCATCCGGGCTGCTGCTGGAATCTGAGGTGAACGGCCAGATGGCAGCGGCACCGCAGTTCAGAGCCTGTGTCGGTCGCAGATGACCATCAAGAGTTTCGCGATCAGTACGTCCGTGCGAGGCTTTGAATTGATGCGTGTGACGGCAGCTGAGCTCCGTACGCCGCAGCCTTACCTATCGCTTGACTGCACGGCCCATGCGCCGGTCAGCGCGCTCATGAAGAGCTGCGTGAAAGGCTTCGCCGGAACATGTCGAGCTTCGGGACGAGCTCCTTGAGATGCGGATAGTCATGTGGACTTCGAGCGCAGCCTTGTCGGTCCAGCTTTTGAAGGTCAGAAAGCGGCCGGGGTCGGATTGATTCCTCGAGCAGGTTATGAACTTGACAACCCGGTTCGCTTCGAGATTTTTCTGCGAACGGGACCAGCAGAGAGCGAAGCTCGTCCGCGCTTCCAGCGCTCGGCTACCAGCTCCGCGATCACAAAATAGCCGGCCTGCCCTGCAGCTTCGACGGACGAGGCGGCGAGGACAATCGGCGAGCAGGCCTCGTGACGGATTAGGACCCCTTCGGCCTTCCAGGCCAGGAGACCCGTGCACAGAGTTTTTGCTTCCCGGTCGTGTTATGTCCGTATGGATATCTGCGAAGAACAAGCGTACACTACCTATGGGGGAAAAGCGATCACATGCTACTCCACATAGCTTTGGTTTCCATCACTAAGGAAGTCACGCTGGCGCACTTGGCACCGGTGTCTGCCGCCATTCAAAAGCAGATCTCGCGCGATTTCGGTCCGATGTGGAATGTGGAGGCCACCGTCGATGCCTTCGACAAATTGGAGGATGTCCCCATTGGTTATTGGCACGTGCTGCTGCAAGACGAGTTGCCAAACGGCGCCGCGGGCCTGCACAAGCGCGATGACAACAAGCAACCCTTCGCCCTGGTAGCCTTGACCACGAACTGGCCCGTATTCATGAGCCACGAAGTGCTCGAAATGCTGGTCGACCCCCAAGGAACCCTGACGCGCGCCGGGAATTCGCTAAAATCCGACCAGGGGCGCGTCGAGTACCTGATCGAGGTGTGTGATCCCTGCCAGGCTTCGAGATTCGCCTATTCCGTGAATTCCGTCATGGTCTCCGACTTCTATACGCCGCAGTATTTCGATCCCGTGAAGAGCAGTGGCGTCCGCTACAGCTTTTCGGGGCAGGTGCGCGGCCCGCGCGAGGTGTTGGATGGTGGATACCTGTCGTGGTTCGATCCACAGACTCGCCACCTGTTTCAACTCCAGGTCGACGGAAAGAAAAAGACCATCGCCGATAGGGGCGAGGTCCCCTTCGCAGCCGAAAGTCTACGCGCGCTTTCCGACAGAGTTTCGGCCGACCGGCGCGATTCGGTGATCAAGGGCGGTTCGCGGGCCGGACTGCGGTTGAACGCTGAAACCGACTACCGAAAGAGAGCTCGTGTCGAAAAACCGAAGCTGACAGCAGTTGATCATGCCCAGGTTGCGCATGCCCGCAATCTGTGGGCGCAACTCGAGCGAATCGCTGCGGCAGAGTGAAATCTTGCACTCAATAGAGGGTCTGATCATGAAACGCTGCCTATTGATCACCGCCTTGGTCGCCTTGCCGTTGTTCGTGACGTCGTCCGTTGTCGCTCAGGAGGACACTCCCGTGTTCGGCAAGGTGACGACGAATAAGAAAACCGCCCTCAAGGCTGCGCCGAATGCGCACGCGGCCGCGGCAGCGACGGTGGACGCCAACACGGATCTACGCTGGGTGATGGGCGATCGCAAAGGAAAGTATGTGCGCGTCATGGTTCCGAAGGGCCCGAGCGGATGGGTTTTGGAAGCGAACGTCAATAAGATTGCCGAGGCGGATCTGGCCAGCATTGCGCTCGAAGGCTCGGCTCAGCCATGCGTCAGTCCCAAGACCTTGAACGCCTGCACCACGACCAAGCCTACCGGCTGTTCGTCGGCTGGCAGCGCTCACGGCTTGGTCAACCAATTAAAAAGAACCGTTCCACCACAGCAAACGCCAACCACGCTGACGTTCGACACCTTCTCTCAGTTGCAGAGCGCGGCGGTAGAGTTGGTGGACCAGGGCGTCGATATCCCGCCCGCGGAGAGGGACAAGATCAAGAGCATCGAGACGACCGAGGGCACAGTGGGTGAGGGATCGCGAGTGCGCCTGGTCGCGTTTCTGTCGAACGGTAAACCGCACGCCAACTCCGGCGAATCGGTGAACTGCAACCTCAAGAGCGAGGCCAACAACGACGTTCACATATCCGTCACAGAAACAAAAAGCGGCAGCGAGTTTGAAGGAATCGTTGTCGAGATGATTCCGCAGGATCGGCGCGCGAACTGGACATCGAACAAAATCGACACGCTGAGGGGGAAAGTGCTCCTGATCGAAGGCGGCCTGTTTTACGACAATCTTCACTTCGCCAACGGAGACGAAAGAAATCCAATAGGGGGCCAGCCCAAGCGCTTCTCGCTGTGGGAAATTCATCCGGTCATTTCGGTGAAGGTGTGCAAGAAGATCAAGGTCAGCCAGTGTGATCCGGACCGAGCCTCCGATTGGAAGGCTTTTTAGCTTTGACCTGGCGATGATCTCAATTAACTGTCGCCCCTTGAGAACTACAATCTGTCTTGAGCGATCCGCCCCGCTTGGGGTGGAACAGGGAACAGAGGGCGTACCTGTCGGCTTCAAGGAGATCCGCTTGCGGTTCGACATTGACACCGACGCCCCGCAGAGCAAGCTCGATCAGCTGCTCGAACTCACCGACCGGAATTGCGTGGTCTTTCAGACCATCCAGAATAGTCCCAAGACCGCTGTGAAGGTACGCCGGCGTGGCCTAAGGCGGCTAGGCCGCAATGCTTTACAATCTGATTCAGCAACGCTGAATCAGACTCGTCGCTTACCTCCATGAGCACTGCTCGGGCCGCTTGCGGCTACATCGTTCGGCGATTGCGGCTTGTTTGGTCTATTCCGGGAAATTGATCCCACGGCATTTTGGAGTTTTGCAACAGTATCGCACCCTAAGCGGACGTTGAGGATGCCGAACGGAACCTCCGAAATGTGCCAAAAAGCGGATGTTGGCAGGCACGCAGCCTTCCCCAACCCTGCGCCCCTGGTTAGCGCGGCAGCGATAGTGTCGAAATCTCAGTTGCGTGAACCCCTTAGCCGTTCGGCGAAGCTTGGGGTGGCGGATCTTCGCCACCCCAAGTATTAGCCGCTATTCAAGAATCCGCGCCCTTGTGTGTACAATCTCCAGCGCAGCGCGGGCCGCCTCCCTCCCTTTTTCTATGAAGTGGGAGAGATAGATACCCCTGTGGTGCTCGGTCTCCTGATAGTGATGAGGCGTTAGAGAGACCGACAGCACAGGGACATCGCTGTCGAGGCCTGCTCGCATCAAGCCGTTCACGACGGCGGATGCCACGAAGTCATGCCGATAGATTCCGCCATCAACGACAAGCGCTGCGGCCACAACCACGGCATATTTGCGCGAAGCTGCTAAGTCGCGCGCGACGAGCGGCAACTCGAAGGCACCGGGCACATCAAATACGTCAACCTGTTGGGTCGGGATGATTTCGATAAAGCCCTTAAGCGCGTTGCCGACAATGTCGGCGTGCCAATTGGCTTTGACGAACGCAAATCGGGTGTGTGTCATCGTGATCTCCTTTCTGGTAAACGACACGTCACCCAAGGCGATCACGCGCGCATCCAAACGTCCCTTCCGGGACGTTGGCACGCTCGTTCTCTTTCATCCGGACTATAACCGTCGGCTCAGGCCTTGCACCTGATCTGCTAGACCCTCCCTTTCGGAAGGCGCTCGCGGGCTCGCGGCGACGCCGCATACCGCCGGTGGGGACTTTCACCCCGCCCTGAGAACGGTGCAAGCGTGCATGAATGGCTGAAAACAATCAAGATCGAAACCATACCGGCTCTCATGCGGGGCTGCGATGGCATTATCGGACCGAGATCCATTTGGGCGAGGCATCGCCGCTTGAGATTTTACAACGTCGCTCTGAGTGAAAAGCGGAAGTTGCCCGCCCGCGAACCATGCCTCTGGTCCCAGTTGTAGGATTAGCAAACCCGGCAGCCGGTCAAAACATAAGATTGAGTCCCTTGAAGACCCCCCTGCAGCGTAAGCGTCCCGTTCTCCCACCTTGAATTGCGCGGGGCTGGCAAGCGACCATGCCGCCCGGACGCTTATGAGGGCGCGTCCTAGAGATCGAAATTGGTGGGCAGCATGACCACGTCGCGAATCGTCATGCCGCGTGGCCGCGTCAGCATGAATATCACCACGTTGGCCACTTCGCTGGCCTCCAGCAGGCTTCCCGACTCCCTGGCTTCCTTCAGCTTCTGCGGCGGCCAGTCCGCGAGCAGTGCGCTGATGACGGGGCCAGGCGAGACTGAGCCCACGCGAATGCCGTGCTTGAACACCTGGCGTCGCACCGTCTGGACAAAGCAGTTGATCGCCCATTTGGACGACGCATATACCGGCTCCCATGGCGTCGGAAAATGGGCCGCCAAGGAACTCGTGACGATGATGTCGCCCGTCCGACGCTCGATCATGTGAGGAAGCACGTCGTGCACATTCTTCATCACGACGTTGACATTCAAGTTCAGCATCCGGTCGATAGCCCCAGTGTCGGCATCGACCAAGTCGCCGCCGACGTACGTACCCGCATTTGCATGCAGGATGTCGAGTTGGCCCGCCTTCTCCAGGACGCTCGGCAGCAGCGTAGCGCAGTCCTTGGGGTCGAGCAGGTCGATGATCAGCGGGATCACTGCGTCGCCGTGCTTGTTGCAGAGCGCCTTCAGCGCTGCCTCGTCGCGGTCGACCATCACCACGCGCGAGCCTGCGGCCAACATCGCCTCGGTGCTAGCCAATCCGATGCCCGACGCAGCCCCGGTCACGACGGCAACCTTGCCTTCCAATTCTCTTGCCATAGGTCTCTCTCCTTGTTGGGCGCCGTGCTCCTTGCGCCAGCCGATCGCATAGCGCCGAACGGCGGCGTAACTCCCGCCATAGCCGAAACGCGCAGCTACTCGAATAACCACGCTTTTGCACTGCCTGGTCCGCCACGGAGTGTGGATCGAACCCGGTCTCCGGCCGTCGTCTCCCAAAAACGGGAATATTTCAAATATCCGCCGGAGACTTTCGACGATTTCGCTCTGAGATTGTGCCAATTGGGAGCTTGGAGACGGAGCGTAAATCCGCAAAAAGCCGCAATTGGTGGGCATTTATAGGATTTTAGAGGTAACAATCTCTAGGCTGCCTGGCTGGGGCGGGAGGATTCGAACCTCCGCATGGTGGAATCAAAATCAGGCAGGACCTTCAACGATATCAACGTGCATTCTGAAAAAAACGCCGAGATTGCCTCTAGAATCGTCAATGCCTTAGCGCCGGATTCAGAACGCTGCGCGATCCTCGACCCGACGCCGAATGTCGAGACCGCACCACGCCCCTTTGCCGCGCCAGTGGCCCGCCTCGCGTCCAGCTAACAAAAGGGAACTCTGACATTATCAAAATGAAATTCGTCCACACTGACGGTGGCCGGGCCGCCGCTGGATTTGAGGGTGAGGCCCGCGATTGTGCTGCCCGCGCAATCGCGAAGACTACGGGTCTGCCCTACCAACCATCTGGTATGAAGTGGCCGCTGCCCGAAGGCAGAGCGGCAGGATGCTTGGCATG